>JACCSI010000560.1 GCA_013813075.1 Acidobacteriota bacterium
GGCCAGTCTGCCCCAAACGCTGCCCCTTTCTCGACAGCTGCATTTACCCGGTAGTGTCGTCGAGATCGGGGCCGCCGCGGGCGCGGACCCCACGCCGCGATCGCCCGCGCAGTGCTGCGGCGTCGCATCGCCTTCGTGGTCTTCCCGCTTCGCCGTGCCCGGCCAGTCAGGCTCAGGCTGCGAGCCGTGCGTGCGTTGACCGATCCTTCCGCGATTGGATCGCGTCCGGGGTCCAGGTGCGAGTCGCATTTACGCGCTCAATGGATGGCGATTCGGTAGAGAGCCACGGGCGGCGCA
The DNA here is from genome assembly GCA_013813075.1 of Acidobacteriota bacterium. Classification (GTDB taxonomy): domain Bacteria; phylum Acidobacteriota; class Vicinamibacteria; order Vicinamibacterales; family UBA2999; genus JACCSI01. Next base: position 298 of record JACCSI010000560.1, read on the forward strand.
TCGGCAGGCTTCTCCAGCGTCACCGAGTTGAATCCCTGCAAGAACACGTCTGATGCGCGCGGCACCGTGAATGTCGCCAGCGACGGTTGGTGGGTGTCGGGGGTGAAGGTGCCGAGTGCCCGACCATTGACGAGGAGCGTGACAGTGGCGGTCGCAGGATGATCGAGCAGTCGTGTGCGGGCACGAAGCTGAATGGTGACGGTGTGGTCCGGCAGGATCGTGAGCGGTAGCACCAGTTCGGCGCGCGCGCCTTCGACCCATCGGAGCTCCCCCTCCTGATCGGATCCGCGAGGGCCCCAACCGTCAATCAGAAACTTCCCCGCGGCGGCATCAAGGGGCAGGTCAATCGACGGCCGCCAGGCTTCAGGCGCGAGCAGGTCGTAACGGTCGATTGGTAGCCCGGTGCGAAAGGCAAACCAGGCATTCGCGGGAAATGCAAACGGATACACGAAGGGGGATTCTGTGAGAACCGACGCCTGCTGACGGACGAGGTCGCGAAAACGTACTGGAGCGTCTTTGGTCAGCATCCCGGTGGCGTACTGCGCCACGAGTAATTGGTTCCAGCCGATGATTAACAGTGAGACGACGCTCACGGCGACGAGTGGCCGACGCGCCAACTGGTAAATCACGAAGGCGAGCCCGGGGGCCAGCAGCGTCAGCACACTGGTGAATCGGCGGCCGCCAAACGACCAGCCTGCCGCCCAATCCGCGGTCGAACCATTGACCCACGCCATCACAAACACAATCAGCAAGGCCGCGATCGCTGACGACCGCCGGCGCTGCGCATACCACGCGGTCCCAATCAGCGCGATATAGGCCACGGGCGTCCACGACAAGAATCCGTGCCACGACGACCACAGGGTGTCGGCCCAGCGAGACCGCCACAAGTCGAAATACCCAGTGCGCCCGACCAGCTGAAACTCTTCGCGACTGAATAGGATCGTCGAGTGTATCGCCTGCAGCGCCAGAAAAGCCGCGGCGCCAGCCAACCCCAACACCGCGAGCCGGATCAGGGCGCGCATGCGCACCTCTGCCGCGGCGGGCGCCAGGAACAACAGGACTGCAGGGAGGAGCGCGAAGAGCGCCTCCTGTGGCCGGGTCAGAAACGCAAACCCCAACAAGACGCCCAGCAGAATGGCATGGCGCGTGCGCATCGTGACCGAAGTCCAGCGCTCCGCGGCGACCACGAACAGCGCCACGCACCCAAACGAGGCGGCGTGCGTCATCGAGGGCTCGTAGACCATGTACCACACCAGTGGCGTGGCCGCGAACACCAGTAGCGACGTGATGAGAGCGATGCCCGCGCCGAATTCTTCACGCAGCCGGCGATGGATGGCGATGAGACCCATGGCGCCAATCGCGAATGACGACACCAGGGCGGCGCGGACATACGGCAGCGTCAGTCCGGCCGCAATCGCCTCACGCGGGGCGGGCCACGCCCCCAGGGCGCGCCCAACGCCGTCCACTGCGGCAACCGCGCCGTAGAGCGGTAACCAGATCAGCGTTGGCCCAATCGGGACCACATGATAGGGCCGCGCCGGCTGCCCCAGATAGGCAAACTCCGCCGCGACGTGCAGATCGTGATCAAACAAGGCGCTGCGCAGTTGCGCGAAATAGATCACGCCGTCTGTGGTGACGCCGTGCGCGTCCTCGAATTGCACACCCAGCCCGATCAACAACACGAATGCCACCACATGCGTGTCGAGGGTGCGGCGGGTGAAGGCACGCCAGCGCTCGGTCCCGGGCCGGTGCGCGAGCCACGAGCCCAAAATGAACAGCGGAGATCCGGAGGCGACAACTATCCATGCGGCGGGGCGCGGCGGCAGGGTGAACAGCCACGCCAACCACACCATCAGCGTCGAGACCAGGATGGAACGCGAAGCGGTGCTGTGCAGGGGGACTACGGTACAAGGTCAAAGTTCAAAGTTCAAAGTTGAAAAAGAAAGTCAAAGTGGAAGTTCAAGTTCAAGGTTCGCGTCCTGGCTGGCAGGTGAGCACTGCGGCCCAGCCCGACAAGCTCATCCTTATTACCCCAGCGCAGTGTGGCAGTACTTGGCAAGCCTATTGCTAAATAGAAAGCATCATCGCTCGCCGGCGAATCTCGCTGGCGTCATCATCCTACCCACTCGACGGGAGGCCTCGGCCTCCCGCTCGTCATTTCTGGTCGCTTCAACCGACATGCAGTGCGTCGACGCATGCGAACAGGTTCCGCCGGGGCCGACGGCTTCCACAGGTGCGGCGTCATCGTTTCGGATGCGTCACAATCGTCGCGTGGTACCGCACCTTGCGCGTGCGTACCCACCTACAGGTCGCGCCGATACCAACGTTCGGCATCGGCGGTCATAAGCGTGTGGCGTCAGCATTCCGCCACCGAGGTGACCCTCACGCCGCGACCGGCGCGTGCTCAGCGGGGTGCCCATCAATGGACGATGAGTTTTCAGTGAACTGTCCGTACTGCGGCGAGCAGACCCAGATCTACGTCGAGCCCGACGTCACGGGCACCTTCGTCCAGGACTGCGAAGTCTGCTGCAATCCATGGCGCGTCCGCGTGGTGGGTCGTGGCCAGAGTCGGTCGGTCGACATTGCGCGTGCCGACGGCTCCGAGTAGCGCGCGTGACCGGGCGGCGGCGTATTATCTGGCACCCATGAAGGGACGAGAGAAGGTTGTCGTCGTGACGGGCGGGGGGAAGCGGCAGCGGCCGCCCGATGTGTCACCGGTTTGCCCGGGAAGGCGCGGGGTCGTTGTCGCCGACCGTGAGTCACGCGCCGACCAGGTCGCCTCGGGATTGACGGTCGTGCCGTGCGCGCAGACGTCGCGGTGGAAGCTGACGTCGATCGCATGGTCAGCGCGGCACACGATGCCTACGGCCGCATCGATCTGTTCCTCGAACGCCGGAATCGGTGGCGGTAAAGGCGGCATGGAGACCTCCGACGCCGAATGGCAGCGAGTGTGGCACGTCAACGTCATGGCTCCTGTCGATGCCGCCCATGCCGTTCTCCCGTCGATGCTGGCCGCGGGTCGTGGTTACTTCCTGCACACCGCATCGGCGGCCGGGCTCCTGTCACAGATCGGGTCCGCGCCCTATGCGGTGACCGCATCGTCCATGGCCCAGGCGAATCATGACTCTCGTTTGGTAGCCGCGCTACGCGAGGTCCGCCACGCCCACCCGGCGATTCCAAGAGCGGTGAGCCCCAGCAGGCCGCGTTTCAGCACGCTGCCATTGCCTGAAGTGTTGCTCTCGGCCGTCAGCAGTTCCTGAAAGACCTCGACGTCGGGAGACGCCTCGCGCGCGGGCCGTTGCGCCCCCTCGGGCGTCGGAACCCAGCGCGACAGATACGCGAACGAGTCCGAGCCGCAAATGGTGCAGCGCATTTCTTCGTGCACATCCTCACAATCGAGACACAGCCGAGCCTTGCGGAGTTCCACTAGCAACCTTTCTGGCGCCTGACCGGCGCACTTGTTCTGGCGCGACGCCGGGGACAGACCGGGCCCGCGCGGCCGAATTAACCGCACGCTCACGTCATCCCGGATAGTGAACCGCCCCTAAGGGATTGTATTCGGAGGCGAAAACCGTGGCACTCGGTTGCCACGAGACCATCGGTAACCAGCGTCACGACAAATATCCTACTTGGAACACGCGCGGGCTGGACTTGCCATGGCCGGCGGCTTACCGGCGATCTCGCGTCCCCCGCAACACGCTGACTGCGGACGCCACCGTACCAACTAACGCCAGGGCAATGAAGACTCCAACCAACACATCGAACACGGTTGAATCCATCCAGACGAGAATGCGCTGGCCGTAGCGTGCAGCCAGGGCCGCTTCCAGGCCGAAGCGCGTCAGGCGCACGGCGGCCAGCATGGCAAGAAATTTCGGCATGTCCACACCGAAGGCGCCGCTGGCAAGGACGATGGCCGTAAAGGGGAACGGCGGCGGGATGAGTCCCAGGCACGCAATCGCGGCGGCCGCCTTGCCCGTCACGCGTGCCTGAATGCGCTCAAGGCGCGCCCGTCCTACCCATCGCGCCAGTCCCGCCTCCCCGGCCGTACGGCCCAACCAGAAGGTCCCGGCCGCACCGACCACGGACCCGGCGGTGGCCGCGAGCGCATGCGCCCAGAACATCTCTGGCTCCCGCGCCGAGAGCACAATCAGCACAAAATCAATCCCGAGCGGCAGGAAGAAGATGAGCGACGAGTCGAGCGCGCCGAGCAGAATCAGACCGACCGGGGTGAGGAAGTAGCCGAGGAGCGGAGCGACGAGTGAACGCACGCTACGAATCTTGCATTGGGTTTGCTCCGGAGCTCAACTATGTCCCAAGGATCCTTTGCGCATGCACCGGCTACTTCGGCGTGGGCGGCGTCGACAACCTGTTCGTGAAGACGCAGAGCGGCGTTCGCGTCGCCCTGATCGCGGGTTTGGTGACGGCGGTGCAAGTGGAAGCCGACTACGACCGTACCCCCGCACCGGGTCGACGTCAGACCGACAGGACGTTCGCGCTGACATTGGGCTACCGGTTTTGAGCCGTGTCATCGTGCGTGACCGGCCGCCACGCCGCATTGATGTTGAAGGGCACGCGTTCGCGCGACCCAGAATGTCATCGCCGTGAAGCCCTGGGAGATTGTCGGGCGCGCGCGGACACCCGACGGCACCGAACTGACGCTGACGCGCCATACGAGCGAGTACCTCATTCAGGCGAACGGTCAGAGCCTGATGTCGAGTCGCATGCACGGTTCCGAGGACTCACTAGGCACGCTCGGGTGCCGCCGCGCGAGCCTGTCCGCCCACCCATGCGTGCTGGTCGGGGGGCTCGGCATGGGCTTCACCCTGCGCGCTGCCCTCGACACGCTTCCGGCCTCGGCCACCGTCATCGTGGCCGAGCTCGTGTCGGCGGTCGTGGAATGGAATCGCGGCGAGCT
>JACCSI010000569.1 GCA_013813075.1 Acidobacteriota bacterium
GCCGAGCGCACTCAGGCGGAGGCCATCGCGCGGACACACGCCGAGGGCTACAAGGTGATCAACAACATCTCGGTTAGTCCCCGTCCCTAAGCCGAGGAAGACCCGCATTGGATGATCACCTGCGCCCTCGCGTGAACGTCTTCGTTACTCAGTCGGCCACCTAGGTTTACCCGGCGTAGGCGGCGCCGACCATGATCCGGCGGATGCGGCACCACGGTGAACCGTGCGACGGATGGTTGATTTGGACCGGCTGACCCTTGGCATCTCCGGTGGTGCCAAACATCTCCCAGCTTTCCTTCCCCGAGATCGCGTCGAGGTTCTGCCAGAAGTCGGTCGTGATGGCGTTATACGTGACGTCGCTGACCATCCGCGTCCTCTTGCCGTTCTTCACCTCCCAGAACGCGTCGCCACCGAACTGGCCGTTGAAGCGCTGCTGGTCGATCGAGTAACTGCCGCGTCCGTCGATGAGCACCCCGTCCTTGGTGTCGGCAATGATTTCTTCCGGCGTGGGCGATCCCGGAGGCCCCGCATCGACATGCACATTGGGCATGCGGAGGAAGGGATAGTTGCGCCACGAGGTCGCAAACGTGCACCCTCGCGAATGCGTCTCGCCGATGTAGTGGGCAGTTTCTCGGTTGGTCTGCAGTCCCACCAGAATCCCCTCGCGCACGAGGGGCCACTCCTGTGATTTAACCCCGTCGTCGTCGTAGCCCACCGTACACATGCCGCCCGCGATTGTGCGATCCGCAGTAACGTTGAACAGCTTCGACCCGTATTTCATCTTGCCAAGGTCGCTGATCTTGACGAAGCTGGTGCCTGCGTAATTCGCCTCGTAGCCGACAATCCGATCGAGCTCCGTGGCGTGTGCGACGATCTCGTGAATCGTCAACATCGCCTGCGATGGCGTCATGACGAGGTCTTTGAGGCCGACCCCGACCGGCGGTGCCGTGCAGTGCTCGGCCGCTTCGGCGGCGATCCGCTCCACGTTCTCGAGCATCTTGCCTTCCAGCGCGATCTCGTAGCCGCCCGTTTTTGGCGGCACGGTAAACGTGCGCTGCTTGACTTGGTTGCCCTTGCGCGCGGTCACGTTGAAGCTTGGAAACGTGCGCCACAGTTCCTGCTCGATGACCGACCCCTCGGACGTGGCCAGGTACTTCCACTCGAAGTCGAACGCGATCTGCGACTGCACCCGCATGACGTCGGGCTGCTTGAGCGCGGCCTCATTGATCTTCATGAGGAACGCGATCTTGTCGTCGAGCGTCACGGTGTCCGGATTGACCTTGACTGGCACTTCCCAGTAATCGATGTAGGTGTCGGTCGGCGCCAGGCGGACTTCGAAACGCTTGCTGATGGCGCTGGCCTTGGCGACGTCGGTCGCCTGTGCCGCGATCTTCTTGACTTCGTCCTCGGTGACGAAGGGGCTGCTGGCGAACCCCCAGACACCGCTGTGGATGACGCGCACACCAAAGCCGGCGCTTTCCTCTCGGCCACCGCCGCCAAAGCCGCCACCGCCGGTGACAATCCGGTCGCGCACGCCGATTGCGTCGCTCACGTTACGCGTGAAGCGCACGTCGGCATAGGAACAGCCAAGACGCTTGGCTTCTCCGAGCGCAATGTCCGACAAGCCCTTGAACCTCGATTCGAGGACACGCTGGCGCGGCGACTGCGCGAGCAGGTCCGCGACCAGGTCACTGGCGTACAAGCCGACGCCGACGGCGCCCATTGTCTTGACAAAATCACGGCGTTTCATTCCTGATCCTCCCGGCAGGTCGACGGCTACTGCGACTCAGACCGCCGGCGAAATCGAGGTCATCGTGAAATCCTCGATCTTCATTGGCGGCACGAGCGCCGTGCCCGGGTTGTCGTACGCCTCCCCGGTGTGCATCGGCACCGGACGGCCCAGCATCGTAATGTTGTTGAAGCCGACCGCCGGCGATTCGTTCCAGCGAAAATTCTGAACCGGCGCGACGATCTCGCCGTTCTCAATCAGGAACAGGCCATCGCGGGTCATACCGGTATTGAGCAGTGTCTGGTTGTCGACGCCGCGGATATACCAGAAGAAGCTGACGAGCAGCCCGCGTTTGGTCGACTTGATCATCTCGTCAACGGTCGCGGTGCCGCCCTCCATCACCAGGCTCATCCCCGGCTGCGTGCCGGTGGCCTCCTGCTTTTGACGCGTGGCCCAGTAGCGGTCGTAAAACAGGTTCTTGACGACGCCCTTTTCGATCCAGGTAACGCTCTTGGCGGCAAGACCGTCCTGGCCAATCGGCGTCTGGCGGAGAATCGGGTTGCCAATCTCCGAGCGCAACGTGACGTTCTCGCCAAACACCTTTTCACCGACGCGTGTGCTGCCGCGCTCCTTGCCGCTCATGAAGCTTCGACCTTCTTCGGCCGCGCGGGCGTTGAGTGCGCCGAGCACCAACGAGAGGAAGCGTGCCGCCGGGCGCGGTTCCAGAATCACGGTGTAGTTACCGGGTTCAATCGCGCGCGGCTTGCGCGATTTCAATCCTTTGTCGGCGGCCACTTCCGTGAGCTGTGCGGCGTTGATGTTGGCGATGTCCTTGACGCCAGTGGTTCCGGCCCACCCCGACCCAGTCTGGTCCGGCGTGCGGCACGTCAAGATGAAGCTCGCCTCTGCATAACGGAAGTAGCCAAACAGCCCGTGCGAATTGGCGAGAGCGTCGGTCCAGTGCAACTTTGGAATGTAACCGGCGCCGAGCACGCCCTTTTTCTCGCAGATATCTGTGCTGATCTTGACCATTGCCGCCCGCTCGGCCGGCCCGAAGTTGGCCGTCGCCGGTAGCACCGCGTCAATCTCCACGTACGGCTGCGGGCCTTTCACTGGTTGCATCAGTTCCGGATTGTCCGGCTTGCGCTTCGCCAGTTCCTGGACCTGCTCGATCATCCGCACCAAGGAGGCATCGTCGAACTGATGCGTGGTGGCCGATGCCGTTTTCTGCCCGTAATAAACAGTGACGGCCACTTCCTGATCGTGTTCGATCAGATTCGCGGTGATGCTCGAGTTGGCGAATCGCGTCGCCGACCGTTCGCCACCAGAGAAGCGGACTTCCACGGCGTCAGCTTTCGCCATGTTGAGCACCTTGTCGGTGATCTGCTTAACCTGATCTCGTGAGTAACTCATGGATGCGCTTCCTGCTGTAAACCACGAACGGGAGACTTTGAACGTGGAACTGTCGGCTCTGCACTCACGAGAACGCCGCCCCCACCATCACCCGGCGGATCAACATGGGCGCCGATCCGTGTGACGGACGATTCGACTGGACGGGTTGACCCTTTGCGTCCCCGCCCATACCGTGGTGCTCCCACGTCTCGGGCGGCCCGACGGCATCGAGGTTGGCCCAGAAATCCGTGGTGATGGCGTTATAGGTGAAGTCGGTGACCATCCGCGTTTTCTTGCCGTTGCGGATCTCCCAGAAGGCGTCGCCGCCAAACTGGCCGTTGTACCGCTGCTGGTCGATGCTGAAGCTGCCCTGGCCTTCCACGAGCACGCCGTCCTTGATGTCGGCGATCATCTGCTCGGTGGTCGGCGACCCTTGCGGTCCGGGCTCCATCTGCACATTGGGCATCCGCAGGAACGGGTAATTGCGCCAGTGATTGGCGAACGTACATCCCCGCGAAAACGTTTCGCCAATGTAGTGCGCAGTCTCGCGGTTGGTTTGCAGGCCAACCAGCCTCCCCTCCCGAATCAGATCCCACTTCTGCGCTTCGACGCCGTCATCGTCATAGCCCACGGTGGACGCGCCGCCGGGATGAGTGCGATCGGCGTAAACGTTCATCAATTTCGAGCCGTATTTCAGCCGGCCCAGATCTTTCAGCGTGACAAAGCTCGTACCGGCGTAGTTCGCTTCGTACCCGACGATGCGATCGAGCTCGGTGGGATGCGCGATAATTTCGTGCATCGTCAGTGCCGAATGCGACGGCATCAGCACCAGATCTTTCAACCCGCTGCCGATCGGCTTGGCAGTGGCGTGCTCGACCGCTTCAGCGGCGACACGCGCGGCGTTGCCAGGCAGATCGCTGTCAGTCAGGAACTCGTAACCCTTGGTCTGCGTGCCGGGATTATAGGTGCGAGTCTTGACGGTGCCGTCCTTGCGCGCGGTCGCGCTCATGCTGCAGGCGGTGTAATACGAAACCTGCTCGATGAACGAGCCTTCGCTCGTGGCCAGGACCTTCCACTCGTAATTGAAATTTGCCGCGGCGTTCGCAAACATCACGTCCGGGTTTTTCTGCATCCGCGTGGTCGCGTCAACCAGCAGCGCGATTTTGTCGGCGAGCGGCACGTTCCAGGGGTCAACCGTGATTGGGGTCTGCCAGAAGGTGTCGTACGGCTTGACGGGCGCTAACCGCACGTCGAACTTCTTTGACATCGCACTGGCCTTGGCAACCTCGGTCGCCATGCCGACGATACGCGTGATTTCCGCAGGCGCGACGAGCGGACTGCTGGAGAAACCCCAGACGCCGCTGTGAATGACACGGACACCGAAACCGTAGGTGTCTTCGTCGCCGAACTGCCCGAAGCCGATGTTGCCCGTTGTGACGAGTTGGCCGTTGCGGACAGCAATACCGTTCGACCGATTCTGGGTAAATCGGATGTCCGCATAACTGCAACCTAACCGCTTCGCCTCGCGCAGCGCCTCCTCGGACCAGTTGCGGTATTTCGGATCCTTGACCGGAGACGGCGCGGCCGGAGATTGACGCGCATAGAGGAGTGACGGGGCCAGGCCCATTCCGAGGGTACCGAGCCCGACTGCACGCGTGAATTCCCGCCGTGTCTGCATGCGTAACTTTACCTCAGCCCCGCGCGGCGGCGGAGCCACCACTCACCGCCGAGACAGGCGGCAAACGGAACAATCCACCACGGCGATCGCACCGGCCGACTTTCCCGTGGTTCACGACGTGCCGGCATCTGCTCGCGCACTCGTGCCGCCAGCCCTGATTCGTCACCAGTTGTCACAACCACCCCGCCGTGGGCCGCCATTGCCGCCGTCAACACAGGGGGTGGGGCCAACTTGTTCTTCTGCGTCCGATGCCCCGCGGAAATGTGGACACTCGACTTGACCTCTCGTTCACCGGCAGCGTCTGTGGTGCCAAGCGACTGCTCGCTCAACTTCACAGCAAGATCGCACTCGCCCATGGCCTCGGCTCGGACGG
>JACCSI010000588.1 GCA_013813075.1 Acidobacteriota bacterium
ACCGAGCGACGCTCCCGCAGACCGGTCGGGAGTATCTGACGATCGAGGTTGAATCCGATATCGACGCGCAGGGGGCCGAGAGGCGACCGATAGCGCACCCCGAAGCCGGCCGCGGGCCGCAGGTCGCCGACGCGAATGTTTCCCGCGCGGCGGAACACGTTGCCGGCGTCAACGAAGCCGACACCCCCGAGCCCCTTCCAATAGCCCGTACGAAGTTCGCCGTTGACGACGACCAGGCCGCTGCCCCCGCTGGGAAAACCCTGAACGTTCAGCGTGGTCGCGGTACCGAGGCGGTCAAGCACGAACCCCCGGACCGTCGTATCACCACCCGCGAAAAACCGTTCGCTTGCCGGCACGTCGGAGACCACCTCGTCATCGAGAACACGAGCGAAGCCGACCGCGGTGCCGACTCGCGCCCCGGCCACCAGCGTCAGCGGCGTTCCTCCAGGTAGCCGCCGATACGCGAAGGCCTGCACGAAGGTTTTGGCAAAACCGACTTCCGAGCCCAGCGATCGGGCCGCCACCGTTGCGTCGAGACCCAGCAACGTCCCGCGCGACGGGTCCAGGATGTCGTCGCGCGTGTCGCGCAGGACCGTGCCCGTGATTGTCGAGAGCCGTACTTGTGGGAAGCGGCGGTCAATGAGCAGTTGATCTTCTTCTTTGATCTTGGTGTCGAACAACGACGTCTTGTCAAAAGCATAACGGCCGCTCAACGTCAGAGCGTTGCCAAACCGGCGACCGTATTCCATGCGCACGCCGCGGCGCCTGAAGTTGAAGCTCGAACGTACGGCCTGCTCCACAAAAGCGGTCAGTTGAAAGTCTCCGGGGGTATCGATGAGCCTCGGCTCGCGAAACGTCCCGACCAGTCGAAATTCGTTGAACCCGTAGCCGCCGGTGTCCTGGGGGTCAGTCGAATCGACCCCTGGATCACTGGGCCGCAAGCTGACGCGGCTGAAGAAACTGACTGACCGGTTTTTGCCCCACAGATTGCGTCGCACCACCTGAAAGAACCCGCGGGGCGCAAAATAGATCCGATCGACGGCGCGGCCATCGACGTCGCCAAGCTGTCGTCCGGCTTCAAGACCGCCGCCATACGATAGGGTCGTTGGCGGGGCTTCTTCGACGTCGATCAAGATGTCGCGCGTGATGCTGCTGCCGTGCGGCAGTTCGGCGATGCGCACGCGCCGGAATAAGCCGAGCGTCGCGAGGCGCCGCTGGCTTTCAACGACGGCCTCCGCGCCCAGCGGGGAACCCGGCTTGAGCACCACTTCCTGCCGGATGAGATCGGCGCCGACACGGACGTTGCCGCTGACCAGGACGCGGTCGACAAACGTTCGCGCCCCTTCACGTATCGTCCACCGGAGGGCGAGGCGGTGTCCGTCCTCGTGCAACGACGTCTCCGCGCCGACGCGGACGGATTGAAAGCCTTCGTTCTGGTAGAGACGCGCGATCGCATCGCGATCGGCCTCGAGGTGGGGGCGGTAGAACGGTTTTCCCGAGGTCAGCGAGAGGAGCGGCTGAACGCGCTCGCCGGTCAAGGCGTCGGCTCCCGCAATCGTCACGTCGCCGACGGTCGTCTGCGGGCCCTCTGTCACTACGAGACGTACCGTGACCTGGCGAACCTCCTGACCGTCCGCGCTCTGCGCTGGCAAAACGGAGACGTCGGGCTTGACAACGACCCCGGCAAACCCGCGGACCCGGTACAACTCCGTGACGGCGGCCGCGACGGTTGCGACCCGACCGTCGGCGAACGGCTCGCCCGGTTGGAGTACGAGGAGCGGCAGAATGTCGCCGCGAGCCATCGCGGCGCTCCCTGTCACGTCCATGGTCGCAAGGCGGTGCAACGGCCCGCGCGTCACGGTAAACGTCAGGATCATCTGGTCCGCCTGCATCTCGCGGACATACGGTGCTTCGGCCGATCGGTACCCCTGCTGGCGGAGGAATGCCTGGATGTTGCGGCTGGCATCTTCCAGAAGATCCAGGGCAACGCTACGTTCCGCGCGAATCGATACGAGCGCATCACGTCGATTTTCGGGCAGCGGATCGCCCGCGAAGACCACCCGCACGCGCGGGCCACGCTCGACGTCCACCAGCAGGTCGACGACTGGCGCACCGACCACGAACGTCGGGGTGACATCGACATTCGCCTCGTAGAATCCCAGATCGCGCAGGCGATTCTCCAGTGCGCTGACTCGCGCGTCGATTGCGGGCCCGTCAAAGGCACGTCCGCGTTCCAGGCGCAGCTCGCCAATGAGCGCATCCAATGCCTCGCCGCCACCGCGAACGACCACCTGGCCGATCGTTGTCCGCGGGCCAGCGGTGATCGCGACGCGTAGTGTCACGAGCTCCGCCGCGCGGTCTGTCACCACCCCCGCTTCCACGCGTGCCTGGCGGTAACCGCGTTCGGTGTAGTAGCCGGTCAGCAGCTGCACCACCTCAGGGACGCGCGAGGTCGCCGGCGTCGGGCCAAACCGCTCGGCAATCTGTTCGCGCACCGGGTCGGGTGGCAACGCTGTGTCGCCGGTGAGGTCGATGCGCGAGATGCGCTGGACGGGGACGAGCGTCCACCGCACCGTGACGCCGTCGGGACGAGTGGTGGACGCCTCAGCAAAGACGCGAATGTCCTCGAAGCGGCCGAGACCGACGAGATGATCGATCGACTCACGCACCCGCTCCATCGACAGCGGTTCGCCGACGCGCGTTTCAATCAATTGCAGAATTGAGGGGTCTGCAAATGGGACCCCGTCCAGTTCCACGCGCACGTCGACGAGAAGGCGGCCGAGAAACTGGCGCACGTCCGCGGTCGCGTCAGTCGTCGTGGAGAACGCGAAGATGGCCGCGAGCAGGAACATGAGCCGACCGGCACCCGGCATTCGGAACCCGGCGGTGGCGGTCGCAGTCATCAGAACAGGTGTCGCCTGCGGACTTCGAACGCATAGGTGCGGTCCTCGTTCTGCGACAGCACCCAGCCAAGGCGATCGGTCTGGTCGTACTCGAGCAGGATGATCTCGTCGGGGCGCGACGACGACAGACTTCGCGCGTATGTCAGATAGACGCGGTCCGAAATCCGCTTGCCCATGGTGAGCCGCGCCGCCGGGTTCAACGTCAATCCAGACGACTGGTCACCGGGGTCGATCAGGAGCGGCGTAATGTGAAACGAGTCGACGCCAAAAGTCTGCTCGACGACGCGTCCGACCCCTGCGGACAGCGCCCCGGTCAACGCCCGCGTCGCGCGCGCCTGCAAAATGTCCTGCTCTCGTTGATTCGGCTGTCGCAGCGCCGCGAGTTCAATATCGCCCGAGGGTGCCGTATCGCTGAACAACAACGTCAGCACATCAAGGGGCGCCAGCGGCGGATCAGACTCGAACGTCGGCTGCATGCGCTCGGTCGTACCGGTCATCCGCAGCGTGACGCGGTAGGTCTGGCCGGGCACGCGCACGCGCGTCTCGGCTTCCAAATCAAAAAACGGCTGAATACGGTTGGGGTTCGTGAAATCGAGGCTGCCTCGCGTCACCTGGTAGCGGCGCCCCTCGAACCGGACATCGCCACGCTCGATATCGGCCCGTCCAAACAGCAGTGGGTGGTCAAACGTGCCGCGCAAATTGAGCTCACTGCTGGCGACAATTTGCGCCTGGTCGTTCTCGATGCGAAGCGTCGAGGGCGCGACGATGCGAACATCGTAGCGCAGCGGCAGGGTCGCGGCCGCCATCGCGCCCGGCGCCGTCGGGAGCACTCCGCCGTCCCCTCCGAACGCCCACATGCTGCCCGACGTGTCGAACCCGCTCGTCCAACTCGCGTTCTTCACTGCAACCGTGCCGCTCAAGATGGGGCCAGTCGCGGGACCCTGCAAGGCAAGGGTCGCGTCGACGACCGACCGCATGCCCTCTGGGAAGCGCAAACGCATCTCAGTTCCGGTCGCGATGACGTCGAATTCCGACAGTGCGTAGCCGACCATCCCGATGCGGCCGGCAAACTTCACCGCGCCGCCGCCGAGCTTGCCGTTTAAACCCGTGGTGGACCCCGCATCGTCGAGCCGAATGCCCGCGGCGTTGAACGTGACGACGCCGTTCAAGTCTTCGAGCGCGTGGGGGAACGAAAAGTGTCGCAAGCGGCCCGCGGTGAGCCTCGCCTGCCCGGACACGATTGGCCGTGCCGCGGTGCCGCCGATCAGCGCCGACACGTCGGCGCGCCCGGAACTACGCAGGTCGCCCATGAAACCCTGGAGCACCGCGAGATTGGCTGCGCCGTGGGCCTGCAGCGACAGAATTTGCTTTGGGAGGTCAACCGTGCCGGCCACGTCGAGCGCCGTGTCGTCCCCGACCAGGCGCAGGGCATCAAGGCGCAGGGTCTGTCCCTCCATCACAAGTTGAATCGGCCCCTGGTTGCGCAGGTGATAGTCGATCAGCCGCAGGTCGAGTTGCTCAACAGTCGTCGCCACCCGAATGGCATTCAAATCGTACAGGTCACCGAGCACGCGAATCGTGCCGCTGGCGATTGCGGTGGTGTAGGGCGACAGGTCGGGCTTGAACACCCGCACGAACGGGTCAATTGACGTGTCGCTCACACGGAATGACATCTCCGCGTCGGCATGTTCGTCCCCGAGTGCGACGCGGCCGGTGCCTGAGAGTGCGAGGCGCGGCGACGCTGCCTCGAGCTCGTAAGTCAACAACCGGTCGCGTGCGTTGATGCGGCCGGTGATTTCGCCGATGCCGTCGTCGCCGACAAACAGGTCTTGAACGTTCACTTGGACGTCGTATCGCGGTTCGAGAAACGTCGCGCTCCCGCCGGCCGAGAAGTGCAGAACGCCAGTGAGCTGCGGCAAATCGGGAAAGCTCGCCACGTCGAGCGTATCTATGGCGATGCCGCGGCCCTCGGTATTGAACGAGTAGGTGCCATTCCAGCCGACGTAGGCCGCCCCGGTCATCGTCCCGGGCCCTTTCGTTAACTGAATCGCGTCGAGGCGAACGCCGTGACCCTCGAAGCGCAACCCGGCGGTCGCGGTCGAGAAATGCTCGTCGTAGGCCACGCCGTCGTTGATAGTCATCCGGCCAAAGCCGAATGGACGCGTGTAGGGGCCGTAGAGGTGAAAGTCCCCAGACAGGTTGCCGTCGAGCGGGAAGCCCTCCAGGTTGAACGCGTTGAGCAGGTCGGCTAGCGGTCGCCGTTCCATCCTGATACGCGCATTGATCTCTTCGCCACCGTCACGGCGCGGAAAGCCGAGCGCAAACTTGCCGGTCACCTCCATGCGGGAAGGACCGCGGCCGACCAGGGCATTGGTCACAGTCGCGTAGGCACTCTCGACCACGACGTCCGCCTCGGCGTCGCCCCAGACGACGTCGAACGCCTGCATTGCCCGCCCACGAAAATGACCTTCGATGCGCGGGCGCCGAAACGCGCCCACCATGACACCATCGAATTCGCCGGCGCCGTCCATTTCGGTCGCCCGCGTCGGCGAGCCAAACGCGGTCATCAAGCCGGCCAGCAAACGGTCGCTCTCCTGCCAATTGCCGCTGCTCACATGAAACGGTAATCGCGAATGGTCGCCGCTGAAGGTGGTGTTGCCGCTGAAGGTCACGAACGTTTCTTGAGTCGCCACTTCCCCCGACGTCACCCGCACCTCGTCGCCGGCAAAGCTGTAGGAGACTGCGCCACTGAGCGGCACGGGGTCGAGCGGGGTGTGATTACCAAACGGGGCCCAGTCGTGAGCCCGCGTTTCGACCGCCGCGACCTGCGCCTCCGAAATTTCACGCCCCATGGGCGTCATCCCCGCCGGCGGTGTCACGTAAATGGCACCCTCCCCGCTTCGCTCCTTGAACGCGCCAACCTGCCACTGCAGGACGTTCTGTCCGCTGGCGCGGCCGGCAAGACGAATGCCTCTGATCTCGAGGAAGTCAGTGAATTGCGTCAGGTCGAGGTCTTCGTAGGCGGCCTCGAACCTCGCCTGCGCCCGCCGATCGGGGCGCCCCAAATCCGACATCAGGTGTTTGAATTGCGTCCGCCCACCGTAAAAATCAGCGCCCGCACGTGTCACCTCGAAGCGGTCTGGCACCCATTCGAGCGCTCCCTCGAGATTTGGAAACCGATAGGCGTTGATGCCCGCCTCGCGGCTGAGAAAGGTGCCTTTCAACTCCCGCCCGCCCTTGAACAGGTGGAAAGTGCCGGTAAAGTTGCCCTCACCGTGCAGCGAGAACGTCTCCTTCGCAAAGAAAATTTCACGCATGCGCGCAAACTGCACCTTCGACGAAACGTCGTAGGTCATCTCGGGCCACTGCGCGGCATCGACTACGCCGGACAACTCCGAAACGGCACCGTCGGTCACGAGTTTGATGTCGTCCAGCGCGATCTTGCCGTCGCGGACCTCGAAGGTGGTGCTCATCGCCGCCGACATCGGCTCGAAGTCGTTGAAGTGAATCGTCCCGCCGCTGAACTGGGCGCGGCCGTTGTATCCGGCGAGCTTGCCGGCCGTCACTTCCAGGTTGGGCGCGCTCACACCCCAGCGCGCGGCATGATCTTCAAAGACGAAAGTCCCACGCGTCGCCAGCAAGTGGCGCAGCGTCGTCACGACAATCCGCGGCCCAGTGCTGGGGGCGCGTGCCGGCCCGCCCACCCGCGGCCAGTTGTGAACGTTGCCGGGAAAACTTTCAACGACGATCTGCCAGTCGGACATCTCCACGCTGTCCAGCAGAATCTCCCGGCCCCAGAGCGCCTGCCACGCCACCGACACGTCGATGCGCTTGGCCACCAGCCACGGGCGGGCATCCGGCGTCAGACCCTCGATCCGCAGGTCCTCGACCACAAACCTGCCCCGCGCGATGTGCACACTCAGGCGGCCGATGTGGATCGGCCGGTCGATGAACTTCGATCCTTCACGCTCCGCCCGCGCCTTCAGCGAGGGCCCAAGATCAACGGTGATGACGGACACCAGAAACGCCGCGACCACGATCGCGAGGACCGCGACGGTAAAACGCACGCGGCGATAGGTGGCCTTCAGCACCAACGCTTACTCCACGACCAGCAGCGCCGTGCCTGCCTCGACTGATTGGCCTTCGGTGACAAACACCTCGCGCACACGCCCGGCCCTTGCGGCACGGAGCTCGTTTTCCATCTTCATCGCTTCGA
>JACCSI010000604.1 GCA_013813075.1 Acidobacteriota bacterium
CTCTGCTCCTTCGGCTCCGACTTTCTCGAAGCGGGGCTGGGGCTCGGCATCTCCGCGCTCAGAATCGCGGCGCATCCGCGCACACGACGCCATCGCGTCGTCGAGCGCTACCCGCAGGTGGTCGATATTTTTTGCACGCGTCATCCCGAGGCGCCCCCGACCCTGGAGATCGTTTGCGCGGACTGGTTCACGTTCATCGAGAGCGCCCCCGCCGAGGGAGTCGACGGAATCTTCTTCGATCCTGCACTTCCGGAATCGACGTGGAACGACGGCGACTTTTGGGACCGCTTCACGCCGCTGATGCACCGTGCGCTCAAGGTCGGCGGAGCCTTCGTGCCGTTCTTCACCACGCGTCCGTACCTGCGTTGGCAATACTTCTCTCACTTCGACCGCATCATCGTCGAGCGCCGGCCGTTTCGTGCGTACGACACCACGAGTTACACTGCGAGCACTTCGGGGGACGCGTTCATTCAGTGCTTCGTCAAGACGCAGTAGGTCGGCCCCGACAGCGCCATCGCCTCGGGCGGTGACGTCGCCTGCTCGACGTCGCAAATTTGCATCGAACTGCTTTCCTGTGACGTTCGGTCCGGCCACGCATGGCGAGTGAATCCTGGTGGCGCCACGCTCCCGATTGAGGTGTTTGACCGACCGTAAATCGTGAAGTGAGCCAATCATCGGGACGGCCAACATATCCGCTGTCAGGTTGTTAAAAGTCCGCGGAAACCGGTCGGCCGGTTGCTGGCACGAGTCGGTCCGGGGGGACAAACCTACCTCTTCTTCACATCACAAGGCTAAACGACCCTGCCGGGCGGCGGCATAAGGCTTGAAGTGTCTAGCCCACGTGGAGCAAACGCAATGTGCTGCTCGGAGGGGTCAATGACAACGCGTCGTGATGGCGTTGAACACGTCGGCGCGTCGGGCGACGGGAGCAGACGGTGTCGCTGATCTACGTCGTCGGTGCAATGATCACCGGCTTACTGGCAGCGGGCATTGTGCGCGCGCTTCGACGCGCCATTCGCGGCGCACGTGTCGCCCGTGAACTGGACCAGATTCATCGCGACGCCTACCGAGAACGCGCTGGCGCGCGAGGTCGCGGGTAATGCGACTCATCTGCCGGCTGTTTGGCCACGAACCTTTTATCTACGACGCGCTCGCCGACGGTACGAAGATTCGCGGCTGCCCGCGCTGCGGCGCCTACGTCAGGCGCGAGACGAGTGATCCGCGGCCGCGATCGAATCCTGCGATCTGGAAGTGGCAGTTACATGACCGCTTGCGGCTCCGGTCGATCCGCGGGGGGAAAGCGGCGTGACCGCCCTCGACGTCGTTGCACCGGTACTGGCGCGGCGCTGCGCATTCGACGAGATCGCCTGCGACATCGAAGTCGCGGTCCACGAGGTCACGGATGAGGGCTTGACCTTCCGTGCGCTGGCCTTTTTCGCCGTGCCCGGAACAGGCCAGGGCAAGTCGGTTGTCAACGATCGCGGCTTGCCACTCGTCGCCGTTGGTAGGTCACCCAGCAAAGCCGCATCGTGCTTGGCATCCGCACTCAGGCGCAGGTATGGGCGCGGGGCCATGCCGGCGGTCGCCCACACCGATTGTCGCTCGTAGCGGCAATCAGAATTGTCCTGTTGTCTTGTCGGTCAGGCGCGATGGCGGACGCGCGCGCAGTGGCCGGTCTGCGCGCTAGCCGACACGCTAGTCGTTGTGGTGCAGTTCGTATTCCCGCTGAGCGCGGTTGATCTCACCGGCTTGCTTGGAGTCGCGCTTTTTGGCCGCCTTGAGGGCTTGCGCGTGCGTGCTGTCTGACCTCACAGCCGGCAACGAGATCAGCCGCTCGAGCTGTTCACCGTTGCAGTCCGGACAAGCTAGCGTCGTGCCCTTAAGCACGAGCAACTCAAAATCGCGTCCGCAACCCTGACAGTGATATTCGAAAATGGGCACCGGTGAGCTCCTGGGGCAGCGTACCAGACTTCGGGCGTGGTTGCACTCAAGCGTCCGTCGGCGTAGTAATACTGGTAATATTCTTACATGAAGCTCACCACTAAAGGTCAGCTGACGATTCCGCTCGAGATCCGCGAGCGCCTGGGACTGTTGCCGTACACGGAAGTCGAGTTCGAAGTGGACGGCGACGCGGTAAAGATTCGCAAGGCCACCCGAAGCACGCGGCGGGGCCAGAATCTCATCGCACGCATGCGCGGAACTGCCACCAGCGGCCTCACAACTGACGACATTCTGGCGCTGACGCGGCGTTAGCCGAGGAGGTATGGTTGCACCGACGCTGGTCGACAGCAACGTCATCCTCGACATCGTCACCGAGGATCCGGTCTGGCAAGACTGGTCGGCCGACGCGCTTGCACGGTGCGCAGACCGGGGCCGGCTCGTTATCAATCCGCTGATCTATGCCGAAGTCTCTATCGGCTTTGAACGGATCGAGGACTTAGAGGATGCGTTGCCTGGGGATTACTTCACGCGCGAGCCCCTGCCCTGGCAATCCGCCTTTCTTGCCGGCAAGGCGTTTCACTCGTATCGGAAGCGGCAAGGCGTAAAGCGACATCCTCTGCCCGATTTCTATATTGGCGCCCACGCCGCACTTTACGCGTACACCTTACTGACCCGAGACCCCCGCCACTACCGCACCTACTTTCCCCGATTGCGCCTGATCTCACCGTAGCGACAACATCCGGGCGGGACCGTTTTTGGCCCCGCCCTGTGCCGTTGCCTCCTCGCGAGTTACCACCGCACGTCGGCGCCGAAACGGATGATTCGCCCCTGCAGAATCACTGACGGTTGGTGGTAAGTCGCCGCGCCAAACTGAGCCGTGGCCACACCGGTGTAATCGTCGGAATTCAGTGCGTTGAACACATCGAGCTTCGGCAGGACGCTGATGCCAGCAAACTCGAAGCGCTTGCTCATCGCCAAATCAAGCTGATTAATTCGCGGCGTGTGTTCGGTCTCAGGGGCCACCAGCGGCACGTTCAGTGTCGCTGCGCCAGACGCGGCCAGGTTCGGAATCACCAGCGCGCCGGGCGTGCACGGGCCCGTGCAGCCGGGCGCGTACCGCATCGTCGGTGTCACTTGCCAGAATGTGGCCAGCCCATTTGGTCGATCGAACCCGGTGCCGGCCGTAAACCCACCGTACGCCTGGGCCGCAGTACCCGTCACGTAGCCATTGAGGTTCTGTAGCGCCATGCTAACCGAGATGCCGTACCACGGGAGCGGGTAAACCACGGTCGCCTTGAACTGCTTCTGCCACGGAATGCCGCTTTCGCTCTGATCGCAATACGCCAGCCGGTTGGGGTCGCTCGCCGCCGCGACGCACGTGTTGTTGAGGGAGCGCTCGATGTTAACGCCGCCGAAGGCGCGGACGCCGCGCCGCATCCGCGCGTTGAAGCCCAGGTCGAAGCCGTTGTACCAGCGCTTCATGTCACTGCTGGTGCTATCGATGTTCGCGACGCTGCTGGAGAACGCGGGCTTTACGGTGTAGACGCGGATGACCTCGCCGTCCAGCGGGCTGACGACATCGACCGGATCGTAACTGTTGATGTCGCGGAGGCTGTTCGAGCGCATGGTGATGTTCTTGAAATCGCTGCGGAAGTACTCGAATGACACGCTCACGCCCGGCATGACTTCCTGCGTGATCCCGGCGTTGAATGCCATCTGGTAGGGACGCTTCAGACCTGGATCGAACTGTGCGAGTGACCGCACGCCGAAGTTTACCGGCAGGTTGGTGAAATTGATTTCGCAGCCGGGGGTCAGATAGGCGCAGCCCCGTTCGCCCTGCGCGATGTCGTCGCCGTTGATATCGGTCCACGGCAACTGCTGCGACGTCAGGGCGGTCGGATTGTACAGCTGCGCAAAACCGGTCGTGGCCGCGGTCACAAACTTGTTGTAACCGGCACGAACTGCCGTCCGCCCAGTACCGGTCACATCGTAGACGACCGACAGACGCGGCGACACGTTGCTCCAGACGGGCAGCACGATGTCGTCGTACGCCGGCACGTTGGCGAAACGCCCGATCTGCGCCGTCTGTCCGACAATGCGCTGTTTCACGTAGTCGAATCGCGCGCCGTAGTTGATGGTCAGCTTATTGAGATTCCACGAGTCCTGCGCGTAGATGCCCAAGTTGGCGTCGAGGTCCTCCTGCACTTCAAGCGGCGTGTTGAGCACCGTCACCCTGAGGGGAGCGCCATTGTTGTAGGTCTGATAAAGATCGGCGTTGGCGTTGTTGTAGCGGCGGAAAAAACCCCATTGGTACATGACGCCAACCTTGAAGTTGTGCGAGCCGGTGACGTAGGACGCCGCCGATTGAAGGTTGTAGCGATCGGGGTAGTTCCCAAGCTGCGCGCTCGACGCGTTCCAGAGCAGTTGCGTGCTGGTGTCGTCCTTGCGCACGTTGCGGTACCAATCATCGGTGTTGCGTTCGGCAAGGATGCCGGGCTGGTATAGATTGTCGTAACGTTCGCGGTTGAAGGAGAAGCCGTTCTCGAGCAGCAACCTCGATGATGCGGTTGAGGTCCACTTCAACGAACCGGTCGCAAAAGTCGGCGTGTTCCAGATGACCGACGCGGTTCGCGGATCGGTCCGGGCCCCCATCGCGTGACCGCGAAGACGCAGTGCGCGATCCATGTAGGCCGCCACCTTGTTCTTCTCGGACATCTGCCAGGTCAGCCGGACAACCGGGTTGTCCATCTTCTCGTCCGAGACACCTTGTTCGCAGCTGCCCGGATTATTCTGGCAATCGCGGAAGCCCTGCGGAAACGGCACACCCGCCGGTGTGACAAAGGTGTTGGCGATCGGTTTGTCGTATTGCGCCTTGCGATAGGCGCCATAGAACCACAGCGTGTTGCGAACGAGTGGGCCGCCCTGCTCGACGTTGACCTCGTAGAAGTTCGCGATGCGGTCGACACCGCTCACACCCAGCGACCTGAGCCTGTCGGTCAGGTTGTCGCCCTGCCAGTCCGCCGGCGATTTGGCAAACTTGAAGCCGCCATGAAACTCGTTGCCGCCGTCTTTCGGCACCAGGTTCATGTTGACGCCGCCGGTCAGGGTTTCCGCAGAACCGCCCGCAGTCTGATACACCGCTTCCTGCGTCATCGCCTCGTTGTGATACGCCTGAACCGCACCGTCACCCATGAGGCCATTGGTCATCAGCCCGTCGACCAGGACCACTGTCTTCGCCCCACCCTGGCCGCGAATGGCGAAGTAGGTCTGCTGCATCGCGCGCGATCCGCCGACATCGGGCGCATTCAACGTGACACCGACTACGAGCTGGCCGAGGCCTTGAATGGTCTTGGCAGTCGGCACGGCATCCAGGACGTCCCGCGAAAGCACCTGCTGCTTCACGTTGCTTTGCACGTCGACGACGGGCGTGGCGCCGGAGACGGTAATCGACTCCTGGAGTTGACCGACCGCGAGCTCAACGTTGATGGTGGCCGTAAAGTTGGAGCCGAGCTCCACGCCCTGACGGGTGACGGTGTTGAACCCGGCAAGCGTGTAAGTAAGGGTGTAGGTACCGGGGCGCAGGTCGATGATGCGATAGACGCCGTTCTCGTCAGTGACTGCGGAGCGAACTTTTTCAATCAGCGCGGGACTGCCGGCCTCAACCGTCACGCCGGGCATCACTGCCCCCGATGCGTCTCTGACAATTCCTGCGAATGCACTCTGTGCCCACGCCGTGCTTGGCGCGGCGGCTAGAAACGCTGCGACAAAAGTGGCAAGGGCAATCTTCCGTGTGGCCATCTGCGAGCTCCAGTGCCGGCGAATCTCAACGGCAACTGCCGAAGACGTCGGGCAGAACAGGCTACGCGCCGCGGCAGCGCGAGTCAACATCCACACGTCATTAGGACTTCACCAGATGGATGCGTCGCACGCGGCGCAGAGCAACGCGCGACTGCCACTTAGGGCTTGCCGCAACTACGAC
>JACCSI010000617.1 GCA_013813075.1 Acidobacteriota bacterium
CAGGTCTGACGCCCGCGGGTACCGTGCCGCCACGTCGGGCGCCATCGCCTTCATCACGATGTCGCTGATGCCCTTGGGGATTTGTTGATTTCTCGCGCGTGGCGGCGTCGTCAACTCGCCGCGCATCAGCCGCTCGACGTCCCCTGGCCCGGGTGTGTTGTAGGGCAGCACGCCAGTGAGCATCTGGTACATGGTGACGCCAAGCGAATAGATGTCGGATGCAAAGACGGTTTTCCCTTGAAACTGCTCCGGGGCCATGTATGGGGGGCTGCCGATCACCGTGGTGCCGTGCGCGGCGATCTCCAGAAAGCGCGAGGTGCCAAAGTCCGCGACCTTGGCCATACCTTGCTCCGACACCAGTACATTGCCGGGACGGAGGTCGCGGTGGATAACGCCGTGACGATGAGCGTGGTCCACGGCATTGCAGATCTGGCAGGTGTAGTCGAGGACGCGCGGGAGATCGAGCGCGCCGTCACGTTCGATAATCGCTTCGAGCGTATCGCCCGGGACGTATTCCATCACGATGAAGAACACATTGTCCTGTTTTTCAGCGGTCAGCACCGTCACGACATTGGGGTGACTCAGGCTCGCCAGCAGTCGCGGCTCACGCAGGAGCTCGCTGAAGTCGAGATTCTGACGATGAGGAACCTTGAGAGCGACTTTCTTGTCGATCCAGGTGTCTTCTGCGAGGTAGACCGCCCCGAAGCCGCCGCTGCCGAGTGGTGCGACGATCTTGTACTTGCCGATGGTCTGGCCGCGGAAAAACATCTTCGCTGAGTATACTCAGCCGGTGCTGCCACGCTTCTTCGTTCCCGGTACGCATGCCGAGGATAGCGTGATCGAGCTCCCAAGGGAGGAGGCGGCGCACCTGGCACGTGTGCTGCGACTCTCCACAGGTGATGTCGTTCGCATCTTCGATGGCCGCGGGCGAGAATGGCAGGCGACCGTGGATCAGGTCCGTCAGCCGCTCGTAACGGTCAGTCTCCAACACGAGGTGGCGCCGCTGGCGGAACCAGGTGTGGCCATCACCCTTGGGGTTGCTGTCCTCAAGGGCGACAAGATGGACGACGTCATGCGCGACGCCGTGATGCTCGGCGTCGCGGCGATTCAGCCGCTCATCACCGAACGCACGGAAGTCGCCCTTGCGGTGATCGAGCGCGGCGACCGGGTGGCTCGATGGCGCAGGGTTGCAGTGGCGTCCGCAAAACAGTGTGGCCGCGCCGTCGTGCCCGTCGTGAACGACGTGGTCCGATTCGAGGACGCGCTGCGTAACGTGGCGCACAAGGGCGGCGACGCGGTGAGCCCTGCCGTGCCGACCGTGATGTTGGCCGAACCACACGCCGTCGGCGAAGCGCGATCGCTGCGCGAGGTGCCGCGAAGTGGTGCGTTGTTGTTACTGGTGGGCCCCGAGGGAGGGTGGACGCCACGCGAAGTGCAACACGCGCGTGACGCGGGCGTGATGCTGGTGACGCTCGGGACCCAGATTTTGCGCGCCGACGCCGTGCCGATCGTGGCGTTGACGGCTGTCCGCGTGGCGTTTCACGACCTATAGAAACAGAAGGCAAGAGGCAACAGCGATGAAACGGATTCTGGCGGTTGTGGTCGTGTGGTGCGTGTCCGCAGGCTTTCAAGCGTCGGGCCAGATGCCCGATCCGGTCGCGACGTTTTCTATTCTTGGTTACGACCCGGCGACTGGTGAAGTCGGCGGGGCGGTGCAGTCTCGCGTCTTCTCCGTCGGGAACGGCGTGCTCTGGGCCGAAGCAGGCGTTGGCGTGGTCGCGACACAGGCGATTATCGATGTCAGCTACGGGCCGAAGGGGCTCGCGTTGTTGCGCGCGGGCATGGCGCCCGAGGCGATGGTCAAGGCGATCTGGGACAGCGATCCTGACCCGCGCCCGGAACAGTGGACCAAACATGGACGCCAGTTTGCGGTGATCGATGCCAAGGGCAACACCGCGGTCTTCACCGGCACCAAGGCCACGGAATGGGCCGGGCACGTGCAGGGCAAATTTTCCACGGCCCAGGGCAACATCCTCGCCGGCCAGCCGGTCGTCGCCAACATGGTCACGGCCTTCGAAGCGACCGGCGGCCATCTCTCATCGCGATTGATGGCCGCGCTCGACGCCGGTCAGGCCGCGGGCGGTGACAAGCGTGGCATGCAGTCTGCCGCGATCCTGATCGTGGGCAAAGGGATGGGCGTGTGGTTGAACAACGACACGGTGTTGAAGCTTCAGGTCGACGACAGTCCTGAGCCGCTCAAAGAAATGCGACGCCTGATCGAGGGTTGGAATCAGCGCCGCGCGCGCCAGCGCCCAGTGGGGCATTAAGAGGCGATCGCTGACGAGCGCCAGCGTCATCAGGACACGAAGATCACGAAGGACACGAAGATCACGAAGGACACGAAGATCACGAAGG
>JACCSI010000629.1 GCA_013813075.1 Acidobacteriota bacterium
GCGACACATCTGGAGGAAACGCACGCTCAAGTGGCGCGTCTCGAACAAGTGTTTGCGTCACTCGACGCGAAGATCCGCGGCAAGCACTGCGACGGCATGGCCGGCATCATCGCGGAAGCCAAATGGATCATCGACGCGGATTTCGACGATGCCACGACCGATGCCTGCCTGGTCGCTGCCGCCCAACGGGTCGAGCATTACGAGATCGCCGCGTACGGGGCGCTCATCGCCTGGGCAAACGTCCTGGGCCATCGCGAAGCTGCCTCGCTGCTCGAGCAGACGCTGGAGGAAGAGAAGGAAACCGACGAGAAGCTGACGGCGCTGGCCGACGGGGGCATCAACCAGGAAGCCGCCGGCAACGCGGATCGCGATGATGAAACGACATCAAAGCGCGATGCGGCCGCCGCCAAGGGTCGGCCTGCCGCGTCGGTCGGCAAAAAAGTCAAGAAGGCCGACAAAGCCAAGGCCGACAAAGCCACAAAGGCCGAGAAAGTCAAGAAGACCGGGAAGGCCAAGGGTCGCCGCTCGACAGGCGCACCCCTGCCCGGATGACATTCACGTCGTTGTTACACCCCACTCACACCCGGACATTACACTCGACCGCTATGATTTGCAGACTCTTGTTGGTGGTCGTCATCATGGCCTCAAGTCTTGGGCTTGCGGATGCGCAGTCGAGCAAGCACAATGTCGCGCACCGCGGCGCCTCGGCGTACGCGCCGGAACACACGCTGGCGGCATACCGCTTGGCCATAGAGCAGGGCGCAGATTTCGTGGAACAGGATCTTGCCGTGACCAAGGACGGCGTCTTGATCTGTCTGCACGATCCAACGCTCGAGCGCACCACCAACGTCGAGCAGTTGTTTCCCGAACGGTCCACGATGGTGTCGTGGGAAGGGAAGACGACGCGGTCCTGGCTCGCCAACGACTTCACACTCGCCGAAATCAAGAGACTTGACGCCGGCTCGTGGTTCGACCCAAAGTTCGCCCAGGAGAAAATCCCGACTTTCGACGAAGCGGTCGCGCTGATTCGGGGCCGGGCGGGGATATTTCCAGAACTCAAGACGCCCGAAGTCTACAAAGGCCGTGACGTTGACTTCGAGACGCTCGTGGCCGCGGCCCTCGACAAGCACCAACTGCGTGGTCTGGGGGCGGATCGGAGCACCGCAATCATTCTGCAGACGTTTAGTGAAGAGAGCGCGCGCAAACTGAGCGCGATGAAAATTGGTGTCCCGGTCGTCCTGTTATTGTCCACGGGTAAGGGCTGGGACACTGCGGCACGGGTGAACGAGTGGAAGGGGATCGTGCAAGGACTTGGGCCGAACAAGTCCGTGTTACTCGACAACCCTCGCCTGGTCGAGTGGGCGCATGCGGCCGGCATGACAGTGACGCCGTACACGTTTCGCTCGGCAAATTCGGGCACGTTTCCCAGCGTACGAGCCGAGATGGAACATTTCCTCTACACCCTCGGGGTCGACGCGGTGTTCACCGACAACCCCGATCAGTTTCCTCGGCGTTAGCCCCTTCTTGATGATTCGGATGGCGATGGTTTTCAGGTCCACACTGCACGATTTAACGGCGACGTTGCCTCGCGGTCATGCCGCCTTCAACACCGACAGCTATATCTAGTGGTGCGAGTAGAAACGCCAGGCCGAGAGGGTCCGACGGTGTGCCGCCACATGGACATGTGTGGGGCTCACCGCCTGACACAATCATCCAGCCAGAACGCCAGAATCCACACAACACACGCCCACATTCGAGGTCCGCTATGAAGAAGTGTCTGATGACGTTTGCGCTCATTCTGTGGTGCACGGCGCCGTCGTTTGCCCAATTTGAAACGGCGACAGTCGTCGGTACCGTTCGCGACAGTTCCGGCGCGGTTGTGCCTGACGCCAAGGTCACCTTGACCAACCGCGATACCGGTGTCAGCGCCGAGCGGATGTCCGACGCCAACGGCAATTTCGAGTTCTTCACCGTCCGCATCGGCAGCTATCTGGTGTCAACCGAAAAGACCGGTTTTTCCGTGGCCGTCGTCGACGACCTGCAGGTCACGGTGGGCGCCCGCCAGCGCGTCGACTTGTCCATGCAGGTCGGACAGCTCACCGAGTCGGTCGAGGTGAGCGCCCGCGCGGTGCTGCTGCAAACCGATTCGAGCGACCGCTGTCAGGTCATCACGGGCGAGCAGACGCGGGCGTTGCCGCTCAACGGGCGCGAGTATTCGGCGCTCGCACTGCTGTCGCCGGGCGTGCGCGTGTCGCCACTGGCCGCTGGCGGTCGCGAGGGGTCGTTCAACGTCAATGGGTTGCGCTCGACGTTCAACAATTTCATGATCGACGGTGTCGACAATAACGCGTATGGCACCAGCAACCAGGGCTTCTCGAACCAGGTGATGCAGCCCGCGCCTGACGCGGTTGAGGAGTTCAAGGTCGTCACCAACAACATGAGCGCAGAGTATGGCCGCGCGGCGGGCGCGACTATCAACGTGGCCTATGCCAGCGGCACCAACGCCTTCCGCGGATCGGCGTGGGAATTCGCGCGACGCACCGGGCTCAACGCCACCGGGTTCTTCCGTCCCGCCGATGGCGTCAAGCCGGCATTCGAGCGCGACCAGTACGGCGGCGTCATGGGTGGTCCCATCGTCCGAAACAAAGTGTTCTTCTTCGGCGACTTCGAGGGTTTCAAACAGACCCGCGGCGTGACGGCGAGCACGACGATTGCCAGTCTCGCGCAGCGCGGTGGCATCCTGTCGGTCGACGTGCGCGACCCGCGCACCGGCACTGTCTATCCGGCTGGCACCCCATTACCGACGACCAACTTCGCACGCAAGGTGCTGAATGAGTTGCCGGCGCCAACCAACGACCGCACCTCGAACAACCTGCAGATCCTGCAGAATTTCGCCAACACGACGAACAAAGCGGGCGGCAAAGTAAATGTCCAGGTCAATGACCGCCTGTCGATGTTTGGCCGCGTCGGATGGCGCGATGTCGACATCTTCGACGATCCGAATATTCCACTGCCGTCGGGCGGCGGCGGGAACGCGGAAACCTATGCGCGTAACAAGCAGTTGGCACTGGGTGTCACCTACACGCCGACGGCGCAGTCGCTGCTCGAAGTGCGATTTGGCTGGTCGAATACCGAGGGCGGCAAGAATCCCGCCGGGCTCGGGATGCCAAGCGCGTTGGACGTCTACGGTATTACCGGATTACCCACAGACCCCCGTGTCGTCGGAGGCCTGCCAAACCAGATCATCCCGGGCTTCTCGGACCTCGGTCGCCAGGCGACCAATCCGCAGTGGCAGTACCCGACGGTCTACAACCCCAAGGTCAACTACTCGTGGCTCGTAGGCCGTCACTCGCTGAAGAGCGGTTACGAATTCCAGCACATTCAGACTGAGGTACAGGACGTCAACCCGCTCTACGGTCGTGACGAGTATCGGGGCCTGTTCACGCGTCCGATCGGCAACACCTCCGCCAACAGTCAATACAACCTTGCTGATTTCATGCTGGGACTGCGGTCGACTTACGCGCTCAGCAACCTGCTCGTCGCAAATTTGCGGCAGAACATGCACTTCGCCTACCTCCAGGACGACTTGCGGGTCAACGACCGGTTGACCCTCAATCTCGGTGTCCGTTACGAGTACGCCACGCCATGGGTCGAGAAGGACAACATTCTGTCGAACTTCGATCCGGCGACGCGCTCCATCGTGCCGGCCACGGACGGCTCGCTGCAGGACCGGTCTACCATCAAGCCCGATCGCAACAACTTCGCGCCGCGGCTGGGGTTTGCGTTTACGCTGACACCGGACACGGTGTTCCGGGGCGGCTATGGCCTCAGTTACGTGCACTTTCATCGTGCGGGCGGCGCCAACGTGTTGCCGATCAACGGCCCGCAAGTTGTCAATGCCGTGGTGGTGCAAACCCCGGCGCAAGCGGACTTCCGGTTAACCGAGGCAGGCTACCCGGTGGGGCTGACCGATCCGTCGCGGTTCAATCCGCTTGCGGCCAACATCACTTACATGCCGGAGGACTACCACTCGAGCCCGGTACAGAGCTGGTTCGTGTCACTGCAGCGTGAGATGTGGCCCGGGGCGCTGGTGGACGTGGCCTACATTGGCAACCGCGCCGACGATATGCTGCTGTTCGCCAATTTCAACCAGGCGACACCGAACAACAGTGCCGGCACGTTATCGTTGGCCGAGCGCCGGCCGATCGCCGGCTTCGGCGACATCACGTATTCCTTCAACGGCGGCAAATCGCGTTACCACGCGTTCCAGGGGAAATTCGACTGGAAAGTAGGCCGCGGCTTCTCGATTCTCAACTCGCTGACGCTGTCGCAGACCAAGGACAAT
>JACCSI010000651.1 GCA_013813075.1 Acidobacteriota bacterium
GAATCCGGCCGCCAGCGCAGCCCCTCCTCCCAGCTTCGACGAAGGGACGGAGGTTCCGGCGCTCGGCCCTGCTGGCCCCGGTGGTGCGGCTGGCGAACGCGTCAGTGCGAGCCCAGGAAGCGCTCCATCATGGCCGCCCGGCTTGGAGTGGCTGCACCCCGGTGCACGGCGGGGCGGCTCCAATAACTGGGTCGTTGCGGGCGATCGCATGGCCTCGGGCCGGCCGTTGCTGGCCAACGACCCGCACCTGCAGCTCGAGTTTCCCGGTGTGTGGTACGAGATGCATCTGGTCGCGGCGGGTCTCGATGTGATCGGCGTCACGGTGCCCGGCACGCCGTTTGTCGTGCTGGGCCATAACGCGCGAATCGCCTGGGGCATGACCAACACCGGCGCCGATGTGCAGGACCTGTTCATCGAACGCGTCGACCTGCCGAGCCGGCGCTACTTCTATCAGGGTCAGTGGCATCGGATTCAAGTTACCGAGACGTCCATTCCCGTTCGTGGTGCCGCCGCCGAACCATTTGAGGTATGGCGCACGCGGCACGGCACGCTGTTCGCGGAGGTTGGCCTCGATTGGGAGAATGCGCCGGCGTGGTTGTCGCCGCACCGCGAGCGAATAGGCGAGCGCCGTGCATTCGCTTTGCGCTGGGACGCCGCTGGCGGCGAAATGGCGGGTGCCTTCGAGGCGCTCAATCGCGCCGGATCGTGGCCGGAATTCACCGCAGCCATCGAGCGCTTCGCGGCACCGTCACAAAACGTCGTCTATGCCGACGTCGACGGCAACATCGGCTATGCCATGTCGGGGGTGCTGCCGCAGCGGTCGAGCGGCGTCGGCATCCTGCCTTCCGACGGGACCACCGGTGAAGGCGCGTGGAGCGGCCGAATCGCGCCGGCGGCACTCCCCAGGCTGCTCAATCCACCCCGCGGTTTCATTACGTCGTCCAATAATCACATCGATCGACAGTGGTCCGGGCTGATCACCAGGGACTGGGCGGCGCCCTATCGCTCCACCGTGTTGCATCAGGCCATGGGACGCGCCACGCACGTGGCGTTGGCCACTGCCGCGTCGTGGCAGAACGATGTGACCGGACTCGCGGCCGCTCACGTGCTGGGGGGAATCGACAGGGCCATCGCCAGCGCCCGCCAGGGCCAGGCCGATCGGAGTGCGTTGAATACACTCGAGCAGTTGCAGGCGTGGGACAAGCGCATCGACGGGCGCCCGGTCGTGACGCTGTATCACCTGTTCGAAGACGCGTTGTGGCGACGCACGTTCGCCGACGAAATGGGCGAGCCGCTCTTCAGCCATTTCTACGAGTGGGCCGGCGCCGAGCGCCCGGCGGGTCTTTATGCGATTCTCGACGAGCCGTCATCGCACTGGTTCGACGATATCGGCACGATCGAGCGACGTGAAACGCGCGCAGACGTCTACGCAATTGCGGCCGCCGATGCCGCAGAGCGGTTTCGGGTCGACTACGGTGGCGACGGGGCGTGGACGGACGTCCATGCTGCGCGGTTTGCTCATCCCCTGGCTGCGGGCATGGCGCCGCTGGCGTGGTTGTTCAATCGCGGTCCTTCACCCGTGGCCGGCGACGGTTACACCGTGATGCGCATGAGCTACAACCGGCTGCGGCCGTTTGCTGCATGGGAAGTGCCGTCGTGGCGGCAGTTGTTCGACGTCGGCAACTGGGATGAGGCACAGGTCGTGCTGCCGGGCGGGCAGTCCGGTCATCCGCTCAGTCGCCATTATTTTGATCAAAACGAGATGTGGCGCCTCGGGCAATATCGACGACAGCCGTTTTCGCGCAGCGCGGTCGGGGCGGCGCGTGCACATCGGTTACTGTTGCTGCCACTGTAATGGGAGGGTTCATGTCCATCGAGGTTGGTTCGAAAGCACCGGATTTTACGCTTGTAGATCAGGACCGCAAGCCGGTCACACTGAGCTCGGCGCTGCAAAACGGTCCCGTGGTGCTCGCATTTTTTCCCGCGGCATTCAGCTCCGTGTGCCAGAACGAAATGTGCACGTTTCGCGACTCGCTCGCGACGCTCAGCGCGTCCAAGGCGCAGGTCTTTGGCATCAGCACCGACACCTTTTTCGCACTCAAGGCCTGGGACGATCAGCAACGGCTCGGGTTTCCGCTCTTGAGTGACTACAACAAGGACGTCATTCGCAGTTACGGGGTTTCTAACCCGGACATGATTGGCTTGAAAGACATCGCCAAACGCAGCGTCTTCGTGCTGTCTCAGGACGGCATTGTCCGTCACGCGGAGGTGCTGGACGACGCCCGGAACGAGCCGGACTACGACAAGGTGCGTTCGACGCTCGCTCGTTATAGTGCGTGTGACGGGATTCCCGGTGTCGTTCCGCCTCCGGTCGGGCCGCTTGCTGATGCACCCGGTTCTGTGTAACATCTGAATGTATGAGCAGTCGTTCAGACGTTCACGCCCGCCAGGATCTCTGCGAGATCGTGCAC
>JACCSI010000653.1 GCA_013813075.1 Acidobacteriota bacterium
CCCCTAGAGAGCCCTGCGCTGCAGGTCGAGGGCACCACTGCCTCATCGACGCGTCAAACATCCCTCGTGTGAGGAGTGTCATCGCGGTTGTGAAAGGGGGACTTGATCAGCCGGTAAACACCGCCAGCAGCGACTACGTAACCCGGTCGTAACCGATAAGATAGGCAGCAGGGTTGTACTTATGAAACTGCGACAGATGGGCGCGGCCGCGCTGCTGCTGGCGGGGACGATTGCCGGGACCAACGCCATGGGTGTCAGCGACTGGCCCGAATGGCGAGGTCCGTCACGTGACGGCCGATCGGCGGAAACCGGGTTGCCGTCGAGTTGGTCACCTGCGGGCGACAATCTTGCCTGGCGCATTCCAATTGGTTCACGATCTGCACCAGTCGCATTTGGCAACCGTCTGTATGTGCTGACGGTGACGCCCGGCGATGTCTCGACGACCCAGGAACGGCTGGTCGCCATCGATGCGGAAAGCGGCAAGGTGGCGTGGGAGCGGCGCTTCAGCATTTATTTGAGCGACGTGCCGCAGCATCGCTCCGGGTGGGCGTCGCCGGCGGTCGATCCCGAAACGGGCAACATCTACGCGTTCACCGTCGGCGCGCGTTGTTCGCCGTGTCGCCGGACGGCAAGATTTTGTGGGACCGCTCGTTGCCCGAAGAGTACGGCGCAGTCACGACGCACGGCGGGCGCACGGCGTCACCCATCATCGTCGGCGACAAGGTGGTCCTCAACACGCTGCTGCTGGCGTGGGGCGACCTCAATCGTCCAGGCAACCGCTACATGGCGTTTGACAAGCGCAGCGGGCAAACCATCTGGATCAGCTCACCGCAGACACGTCACTACGACACCAACTACTCGACGCCGATCGTGGCCGACATCGCTGGTGTGTCGGCCCTCATCGTCGGCGGCACCGACGGCGCCTATCACGCGATCAAAGCCCACACCGGCGAGCCGATCTGGCGCGTCGACGTCTCGAAGCGCGCCATTCTCAACGGCGCGCTCTACCACGATGGCGTGGCCTACATCACGCACGGCGAAGAGAACATCGGCACCACCGAGATGGGAATGATTGCTGCGCTCGACGCCAGCGGCAAGGGGGATTTGAAGCCAGACGCATTCAAGTGGAAGACGCTTGGCTTTCTCCCGACCTATGCCTCGCCCGTCATGGACGCGGAGCGGCTCTACACCGTGGACAATGGCGCCATCGTGGCGGCGTTTGATTTGAAGACCGGCGGGCGACTGTGGCATCAGAGCCTCGGAACCTTGCAGAAAGGGTCACCCGTACTCGCCGACGGCAAGTTATATGTCGGCACCGAAAACGGCAAGTTCTACATCCTGCGACCCTCGGCAACCGGCGTGGAGGTTCTCGACGAAGAACTGCTGGGCACCGCAGCGGCGCCCGAACCGATTGTGGCGTCCCCCATCGTCGCCGATGGCCGTGTGTATGTCACCTCGATGGAGGCGATGTACGCCATTGGCAAGCGCGTGCGACCCGCTGCCCGGCCGGGGGACCGTAGCCCAGTCAGCAAGGTCACCGCCAGTACTGCAGACCCCGCGCATGTGCAGATTTTCCCGTACGAGTCGCTGCTCGCGCCGGGCGCCAAGCAGGCCTTTCGCGTCCGGCTCTTCGATGCGAGCGGCAACTTCATTCGCGAAGAGACACCGGACGCTTCTGCATGGAGCGTGGATCAACTCGCGGGTGCGATTGGAACGGACGGCGTGTATGTGGCACCAGCGTCGGCCACGGCGGGGTTCATCAAGGCCACCGTTGGTGGCGTGACGGGTCAGGCGCGCGTCCGCGTCATCCCCCCGGTGCCATGGACATTTGATTTCGAGTCCGCCACAGCGGAGAACCCGCCGATGTGGTGGACCGGCGCACCCGGCAAGGTCTTTCAGCGCACCGTGGAGGGCGTCGGCAAAGTGCTCGTGCGGCCGCGCGACGACACCGTCGGCCGGCGCGCGAAGGTGCTGATGGGTCCCGCGGCTTCGAAGGCGTACACGATCGAAGCTGATGTGCGCGGCGTCGAGGCGCGCCGTCAACGCGGCGACATCGGCGTGATCAATCAACGCTACGTGCTGGTGCTGTTTGGCAACGGCCAGAAACTCGAGTTGCAGCCGTGGCAGGCGGCCGACGAAATGACGGTCCGGGTGCCGTTCAAGTGGAACGTCAACACGTGGTACCGCCTGAAGTTGCGGGTGGACAACCGCACCGATGGCACGGCGCTCGTGCGTGGCAAGGTCTGGCCGACGGGCGAAGCGGAACCGGCGGCCTGGACCATCGAAAAAACCGACAAGATCGCGCATCTCGAGGGCAGTCCAGGCCTCTACGGCGACGGCATCGCGGACCTGTACTTCGATAACATTTCCGTATACCCGACGAAGCAATAAATCTGAACGCGAAGGACTGACATGACACG
>JACCSI010000672.1 GCA_013813075.1 Acidobacteriota bacterium
TTGTTCGTGCGCGTGATACGAACTGCGAACCAGCGGGCCGGCTTCGACGTGCACGAAGCCGAGGTCGAGCGCGGCGCCCTTGAGGGCGGCGAACTCGTCGGGATGGTAGTAGCGCGTCATCGGCGCATGCTCTGGTGATGGCCGCAGGTACTGACCAAGCGTCAGGATCGACACACCAGCACCCCGCAGATCGCGAAAGACCTGCACCATCTCGCCGTGCTCTTCGCCGAGGCCGACCATCAGCCCGGTCTTGGTGGGGATGTCGGGTGCGTACTGCCGCGCCCGATCCAGCAGTTCCAGCGTGCGTGTGTACTTGCCGCCTGATCGCGCCATCCGATACAGACGCGGCACCGTCTCGGTGTTGTGATTCAACACGTCAGGACGCGCATCGAGCACGGCATGGAGCGGCGCGGCGTCGCCCTTGAAATCGGGAATCAGCACTTCGACGCGGGTGTCCGGCATGCGCCGGCGGATTTCGCGAATCGTCTCCGCAAAAACGCTCGCCCCGCCGTCCGCCTGGTCATCGCGATCGACGGAGGTGACCACGGCATATTTCAAGCGCATCGCCTGCACGGCCTCGGCAACACGCCGCGGCTCGTCGAGATCGAGTGTCGTCGGTTTGCCGTGCGCCACCGCGCAGTACGAGCAGGCCCGCGTGCACACGTCACCCAGGATCATGAAGGTCGCGGTGCCGTGGTGCCAGCATTCGCCAATATTGGGGCAGTGCGCGTCTTCACAGACCGTGTTCAGCTTCAACCCGCGCATGATGTCGCGCAGGCGGAGGTAGTTTTCTGAACCCGGCGCACGCACCTTCAGCCAGTCCGGCTTCGGTGCACGCGGTTTGACAAACGTCAAGGGCGCTTCGATCACGTGTCTCTCAGTATACTTCCCGAGTTATGGCCTCTTTAGCGATCACGTGGCTCGGCCACTCGGCCTTCATCCTGCGGACGCCCGGCGGTAAAACCGTGCTGGTCGATCCCTGGTATACCGGCAATCCGTCGTTTCCGGAGCACGCCAAACCCACCAAGGCGGACTTGATTCTCGTGTCGCATGGCCACAGCGACCACATCACCGACGCGGCCGCCATGGCCAAGGCCACCGGCGCGCCGGTAGTCGGGATCTGGGAGGTGACCTCGTGGCTCGGCACCAAGGGCGTGCAGCACGTCGAGCCGATGAACAAGGGCGGGACGATTCATGTGCAGGGGCTGCGCGTCACCATGACCGAAGCCGTTCATAGCAGCAGCTTCGACGACCACGGGATCGTTTACCTCGGCGAGCCCGCGGGCTACGTCGTGAAACTCGAAAACGGCCAGACCATCTACTTCGCCGGTGACACCGCGCTCTTCGGCGACATGAAGCTGATCGGGGAGTTGTACAAACCGGATATTGCGTTTCTGCCGATCGGCGACCGCTTTACGATGGGGCCGGATACGGCGGCGATGGCCGCGCAGTGGCTCGGGGTCAAGCAGGTCGTCCCGATGCACTGGGGCACGTTTCCGTTGTTGACCGGGACACCCGATCAATTGATACGGAATCTGGCCGGAACCGGAATTCAGGTGTTGGAGTTGAAGCCGGGGGAGACGGCCGAGTAACTGGCCGGCAGTGCGAACAACCCTCCGACCAGGTAGTCCGCGAATCCCCGGCCGATGGCTTCCGACGACATCGGGCCGGCTGGATCGAACCACTTGGTGATCCAGTTGACCGCCCCCATGATCGCAAAGCCGATCAGCTTCGCATCGCCGGGACGAAACAGCCCGGACTCAATGCCCTGTTGAATGATTTCGCGCAGCCCGCGATCGAATCGATCGCGCTTGGCGATGATGCGCTTGAGCAACAGGGGGGACAGCGCTTGCAGATCAAGCGTCAACGCCGTACCCTGCAACTCGTCAAGCAGCATGTGGACGAAGGCGAGGATGAGCTTTCGGAGTTTGTCGTCGGGCGGCGACTCCTCGGCTCGGACCTGCTCCATGAGCGTGAGCAACACGTCGAGCGAGTAGTCATGGCAGGCGAAGAGAATCTCTTCCTTGTTCTGGAAGTAGTAGTAGAGATTGCCCTTCGTCATGTCGAGCGCCGACGCGATTTCATCGACACTGGCGCCGTGATAACCGCGGCGACGAAATGCGGCGGCCGCACTCTTGAGAATTTCGATGCGCCGATCGCTTCCGCCGGCGAGTTTGGCCACGTCCAAAAACATTATCACGATTTGAACGCTCGTTTAAACTGGTGTAAACTCGCACCGTGGAGCCGACTCTCCCCGTCCAAACCCCCACGGTCACTTTCGAAACGTCACCCGATCAGTACAAACACTGGAAACTGACGGTGGACGGCGCCATCGCGACGCTGGCGATGGACGTGAAAGAGGATGGCGGCCTGCGTCCAAACGACTACAAGCTCAAACTCAATTCGTACGACCTCGCGGTCGACATCGAGCTTGCCGACGCCTTACAACGGATTCGTTTCGAGCATCCTGAAGTGCACGCGGTGCTGGTGACGAGCTTGAAGCCGCGCATCTTTTGCGCCGGCGCCAACATCTTCATGCTGGGTTCCTCGAGCCACGGCTTCAAGGTGAATTTTTGCAAATTCACCAACGAGACACGTCTCGGCATGGAAGATCTCAGCGCCAACAGCGGCGTCAAGATGCTCGCGGCGCTCAACGGCATTTGCGCCGGCGGCGGCTATGAGCTGGCGCTGGCGTGCGACGAGATCTATCTGGTCGATGACGGCTCGGCCTCGGTAGCGTTGCCGGAGACTCCGCTCCTTGGCGTCTTGCCGGGCACGGGCGGCCTGACGCGCGTGGTCGACAAACGGAAGGTCCGCCGCGACCTCGCTGACGCCTTCAGCACGCTGACCGAGGGTGTTCGAGGCAAGCGGGCGGTCGAGTGGCGCCTCGTAGACAAGGTGGTGGCGCCGAGCCAGTTCAAGGACGCGATTACCAAGCGTGCGCAGGAACTGGCGTCGCAATCGCATCGGCCGGACAGCGGACCCGGCATCACGCTCGGTCCGCTCAACCCGGTGATCGACGGGGACAGGATTCAGTACCAGTACGTGCTTGGCACGATTGATCGCGCGAGGCGAGTGTGCGACCTCACCA
The DNA here is from genome assembly GCA_013813075.1 of Acidobacteriota bacterium. GTDB lineage: Bacteria > Acidobacteriota > Vicinamibacteria > Vicinamibacterales > UBA2999 > JACCSI01. The sequence goes on from JACCSI010000672.1 coordinate 3,092, forward strand.
TCAGCGCGCCAGAGACCGCTCAGCCCACTACCACCGACGAATTCGTGCAGGCCGGGGACCAGGCGTGGGCCTTGCGCGCCTTCCGCGAGCTCGACGACGCGATTCTACGCTTACGGCTGAACGAGCCCGAGATCGGTACGGTGTTGCTGCGTGCCGTAGGCAACAAGCAGTCCGTGCTCGACGTCGACCGCGCGCTCGATACCAACCGCGACCACTGGCTCGTACGCGAAATCATCAACCATATTCGCCGCACCTTGAAGCGCCTCGACCTGACAGCGCGAAGTCTCTTCGCGATCATCGAGCCAGGCAACGCATTTGCCGGCACGCTGTTCGAGCTGGCGATTGCCGCCGATCGTGCCTACATGCTGGACCACCCCGACGAGGACAACACCATCCAGTTATCGGTGATGAACGCCGGCTCGTACCCGATGAGCACGGGCCTGTCGCGACTCGAAGTGCGTTTTCTCGGAGAACCCGAGAGCGTCAAGAAGGCCCTCGACCACGACGGGCCATTCGATGCCCACGACGCGCAGGCGTTTGGTCTCGTCTCGTTCGCGCCCGACGACATCGACTGGGAAGATGAAGTGCGCATGGCGATCGAGGAACGTACCGCGTTCTCGCCCGACGCGCTGACCGGCATGGAGGCAAACTTGCGCTTCGCCGGACCCGAGACGATGGAGACGAAGATTTTCGGGCGGTTGACGGCCTGGCAGAACTGGATCTTCCAGCGTCCCAACGCTGTTGGCGAACGTGGTGCGCTCACCGTCTACGGCCGCGAGGGCCGCCCGCATTTTGACTGGAAGAGAACATAGGACTGATTCGCAGGTGTCACTATGCAGTTGAACGACCGCATTCCGAACAACGTCGAACTGTCGTCCAATAAGCGTCTGCTGAGGGCGCTGGAACATTGGCAGCCGGCATACCTGGACTGGTGGCGCGACATGGGCCCGCAGGGGTTTCAGGATGCACATCGCGTCTACCTGCGCACGGCCGTCAGTGTCGATGCCGCCGGATGGGCCCACTTCGACACGTCAAGCTACCGGATTATCGGTGGGGCATTTTCCTGGCGGAGCCCACCCCGGATCGGCGGATTGGGTTCGGCGATTTCAAGGGGAAGCCGGTGTGGCAGGAAGTGCCCGGCGAGTTTCGCAATCCGCTGCGTCGTCTCATCGTCCTGCAGGGCGACACCGAGCCGGCCAGTGTCGAGCAGCAGCGCGAGTTGGGCGCCCACTGCCCCAGCCTGTACGATCTGCGTAATCTCTTTCAAGTCAATGTGGAAGAAGGCCGCCACCTCTGGGCAATGGTCTACCTGCTGCACTCGTATTTTGGTCGTGACGGTCGCGAGGAGGCCGAGGCGCTGCTCGAGCGCCGCAGCGGTAACACTGATTCGCCGCGCATGCTCGAAGCGTTCAACGAGCCCATCGATACGTGGCTCGACTTTTTCGCGTTCACGATGTTCACGGATCGGGATGGCAAATCGCAGTTGCTGTCGTTATCGGAGAGCTCGCTCGATCCGCTGTCACGGACGACGCGCTTCATGCTGACCGAAGAAGCGCATCACATGTTTGTTGGCGAGACGGGCATCGCGCGCATCCTCGAACGCAGCTGCCAGCTGATGAAAGAAGCCGGGTTCTCGGAAGACGTGCGCAAGCTTGGGGGCATCGACATCCCGTTGATCCAGAAGTTCGTCAACTTCTGGTTCAGTCAGAGTCTCGACCTCCACGGTAGTGAGGTGTCGAGTAACGCCGCCAACTACTTTGCGAACGGCCTCAAGGGTCGCGCCGAAGAAGACAAATTCGAAGACGACCACGTGCTCGACAACAGCATCTACCGGCTCGACATGCTCGACGACGCCGGACGCATGAACCAGACCGATGTCCCGATGCGCAACGCGCTCAACGAAGTGCTACGGGACTGGTATGTTGGCGACTGCCAGGCCGGTGTCGATCGGTGGAACAAGCGCGTGCTCGAAGCGCACGGCGTGTCGGACCGCATTTACCTGCCGTCACGTAAGTTCAACAGAAACATCGGCGTGTATACCGGGCTTCATTTCGACCCATGGGGACACACTCTGTCGGCGGAAGAGTGGGCGCGCCGCAAACATGAATGGCTGCCCGTGCCGGCGGACAAGGACTACCTGCGCAGCATCCAGGCGACGCCGGTCTACAAGCCGGGACAGTTTGCCAACTACATCGCGCCGCCGCAGCGCGGTATCAATCGCCAGCCGCTCGATTTCGAGTACGTGCGGACCGAGGCGTAAACGTCTGGGCGGAGCCACGAGCGTTTACGCAAAACACAGAGGCTGTGTTTTGAAGGATCCCGAACGCTTCCCCACGTCAACGCTGTCTTCGTCGCTGTGCCGTCTGCGCTGCAGTGACGTCGTCTGTGACAGTTCGCCATGAACAGCAACAAGATCAATTACCGCGTCAGCGACGGCGTGGCCGTCATCGAGTTGAACGATGCGCCGGCAAACACGTACTCGTACGAAATGATGCAGCAGATCGATGCCGCCGTGCTGAGCGCCCGTATGGACGACGCGGTCCATGTCATGGTGATTACTGGCGCCGGTGAGAAGTTTTTCTGTGCGGGTGCGAATATCGCGATGCTGAAGGACGCCGACCCGACCTTCAAGTATTACTTCTGCCTGCACGCGAACGAGACGATGAGTCGTCTCGAGCAGACGCCGAAGCTGGTGATTGCCGGCTTGAATGGGCACACCGTCGGCGGTGGTCTTGAAGTCGCCATGGCGGCCGACATCCGCATCGCCCGCCAGGGTGGAGGCAAGATTGGGCTTCCCGAAGTGGCTCTGGGCGTGTTGCCGGGGACAGGCGGCACGCAGCGTCTCGCGCGGCTCATCGGCAAGGCCAGGGCGATCGAGTTGATGGCGACCGGCTCGCTCTTCTCGTTCGATGATGCGCGCAGCATCGGGCTCGTGAATCACGTCTGGGGTGACGCGGAGCTCGCCGGTCGCAGCTTCCGCGACGCGCTGCTGGAATACGCCCGGCAGTTCACGCCGCCGCACCGCGCCAGCAAGGCGGTCGGCCACCTCAAACGCGCCGTGCAGTCGGGGCTGGAAATGAGTCTGTCGGACGGACTCGCGCTCGAACGCGAATTGCAGCAGCGGTTGTTCGAAAGTGACGACGCGAAGGAAGGTATTGCGGCCAGCCTCGACAAACGAAAGCCGCAGTTCCGCGGCCGGTAATCCCTTGGGAGGCGGCGGAGCGATAAAAACCGCGATTCAGCTGTTGATTGTCCCGATCACCACATCTTCAGACCAGACCCCGAGTTCGATGACTGGCTTGAATTACTGGACGATGATCTGACCCTGCAATGACGATTGGGTCGGCTGATTGTGGTCGTGGAACCCACACGTGCGCGCGACCGTCAGGTTGCCCGTCTGTTTCGACTGTCCCGGCGCCAGAAACCCAACATCGTCAACGGCAGGACAGTCACCATGATTCGGGTGCGGGTCCGAATTCATCTGATGCTGGCGCGCGTCGTTGTTGATGAACGTGACGCGCGCTCCCGGCGACACCGTGATGCGCTGAGGGCTCACACCGGCCGCGGTAATCGTGATGGTCGTCGTCGCCACTGGCGGCGCGCCGGTGCCCGGCCCGGTCGGGGTGCCGCCACCACCGCTGCCACCGCCATCGTTGCCGCCACTCCGGCCACTACCGCCGCACCCGACGGCCAGCGTTGCCGCCAGGATCACTGCGCTGCTGAACTTCATGAACTCGTCCTCCGAGTGATGACGCTGTTGCCGAGGCCGGATCGCTCGGCCAACTGCAGCAATGGCCGAGGCATTACCCCGTTGGCCTCAGTAGAATTTCCGCGAGATGTTGAACCCGATATACCAGTCGTCGTGATTGAATCCGCCGCGCGCGACCTCGGCGAGGGTCGTGGCGAAACCGTTTGAGAAATTGAGCTGAAAGGCGTGGCCGCCGGCACGCTTTTCAACACCAAAGCTGATGTGACCAACGCCGGGATCGTAGCCGCTGAGGCGCGGCGCAGCCTCGAGTAGCGCATACACCGAGGGACGTACGCGGAGTCGCGCGCCCACGCCGACGATCACGGTATTGTTATCGTCCACCAATTCATTCGGCAGTTCGTTCGTGTTGTTCACCCAGAACGGCTCGAGGTACAACGCGGCGCGGTCGCCAATCTCGCGCGAGACCAGCAGGCCGAGGCCCGGTGAGTAGCTGTCGCGGAAGTTATTGGTGCCCTCCGCGCTGACGTACGCCGCGATGCCCACGGGAAAACCATCGCGCTGGTTCTTGATGTCGTACTGTCCGAAGAACTGAACCGCCTTGTTTGACGTGCGGTGAACGCCAACCTGCGCCCCGCGGAACAACCCGAACCGATACTCGAGGCCGATGACGGCGCCGTTGTCGAGGCCGAACAGATCGCCTGCCAGGTCACCAAAGTCGCCGGCTCCGAGTGGGCGGCCGAAGCGGTGCGTGATCCGAAACGCGCTCTTGTGGCGCGCGACGCGTAGGGTGGTGGGGAGCGTGATCACCGAAAAATCCGGCTGTGCCAGATTGACGTCGCGATCGGGGTCGTCGTCCTGCGCAGCCGGGGGGGCGGCGGCCGTCGCTGCCGCGCTTTCCGGCGCAGAGCCCGACGCTTGCGCGAAGGCCGAGGATGGATGCGCCGTCACCATCGCGGCGGCCAACAAGAGAACGGAAGTGTTCACGGTCATGGTCCTTGCAATCAATCGTTGCGTGCGCCGAGCGCAATCCATCGACGGATCACGGCGACCTGCCCTGGCGTCAGAAACGGCCCGCTCGTCCGTGGCATTCGCTGGCCAACGATACCAGCTGCGCCTTCCAGCTTCTGGATCAGATAACTGTTGTCAGGATCGCCTGGAACCACCAGTATCGCACCCGGCTTGGCGACACTCGACCGATCGACCAAAGCCGCGTGCGCCGTGCCGCCGACCAGATTGAGTCCGGCTAAAGGCATTCGCCCAACGTTCGTGTGACAGCCCGTACAGGCGACCCGTCCACTGGCATCGGCGGCGCTGAAGATGTCGTTCTGAATGCTGGTCAACGTGGGCGTGAGATTGGGCGTCGGACCAGTCAAGTCGCTGAGCTGCTCGTCGCAGCCAGAGCCTGTCGCGACGAGGCTGGTGAGGGCAATGGTGACGAGAGCGGAGGCAATTCTGGGCATCAGGTTTTCGATTGCTATTGGGGATTGGGCTTGGCGGTGACGACAAGCGTCCCCGACATGGAGTCATGTCCCTCGCCGCATTCTTCGGAGCAGAGGATCTCGTAAGTCCCGGCAGTCGATGCGACGAAGTCGATGTTGACGGTTTCGCCGCCGCGCGGCACCAGCTTGTTGACTCTGAACTTCTTGATCTGAACGCCGTGGACACCGTCGGCGGAACTGACGACCAGCCGAATGCGCTCGCCCTCCCAGACGTCAATTTTTGACGGTTGGAAGGTGAAGCGTTTGGCGACGACGGCAATGACACGGGGCGCAGAAGCCGTGGCGGGGTCCTGAGGGGCTGACAATAGTGCAGCGCCACCCAGGAGCGCCATCCCCGCCACGGCCACCGCACGAATGAAGACGTTGGGAGGTATTGAAATCATCAGGTGCGAGGCGATGGAGCAAGGGTGATGCCGACTTGTCGATTCGCGTGTTTATTGTGAATTTGTCCGTAACCCCCCCACGTT
>JACCSI010000673.1 GCA_013813075.1 Acidobacteriota bacterium
CCCCGGGATCAAGGAAGACGACGTCGTCGTCTCGTCGTTGTTTCCAAAGCGAATCATCGTGTAACGGTAATCACCGTAGAGACCGAATCGTCGATGCGGGCGGAGCTCTCCGCCGAAGCCGGCGTGATAGCCCATCTTGCGTGTTGTTTCTTCGTCAACGGTCGTCGTTCCTGTTGGCGCCGAGAAACGCGTGACGTGCTGGCTGTACCAACCGACGCCGCCGAGCAAGTACGGCGAGAGCCCCGACCGCACTGGAAAAAACAACAGCGACGCCTGAATCGGGAAGTCCTTGACGCGTTCGGTCAGGCTGCCGGTTAGCCCGGACCGATAGTCCATCGCGAGTTCGACAGCGGTCTTGCCCCCGCCGAACCGGATGGCGCCGCCGTTAAAGCGCTGCGTCCCGTCGGGGGACTCTGCGGACCCTCGAATGAAGGTGAGGCGCGGGCCGATGCCGATGCTGCCGCCGCCCTGCGCGAGTACCGGTGCCGAAGCCGCGAGAAGTGCCGCGATCAGCACGCCGAGGAACGATGCGCGAGCCATGCTGCAGTCTCCTGTGTGTGGCGGGTTGATGACCCGTGTGAGGGTTCCGTCACGGAAGCGGCCCTGCGACGGAAGGCGGGCCCTTCTACCCGTGAACTATCGGGTCGGGGTGTGCAGAACTGTAGTGGGACGGAGAAGAGGATTAGCCGTGCCCGATGGTCGGCGAGTGCGGTACAGAAGAAAGGCCACGGTGTCGTAATGACCCGTGGCCTTTTCCCATATCTCCTGAACGTTAGGGCCTTTCCTAATCGTCAGGGACGGCGGCCTTACGCGAGGACCTTCATGACAACGAGGCGGTTCTGCGCGCGCCCGTCGCGGGTGGCGTTAGGAGCGGCCGGTTTGGCCTCGCCGTAGCTGATGACGTTCATTTTGTGGAGCGGCAGTTGGTGCTGTTCGTACAGATATCGCTTCACCGCTTCGGCGCGGTTCATGCCGAGCGCCTCGTTGTACTTCAGGCCACCGACGTTGTCGGTGTGACCTTCGATTTCGATCCAGACAGAAGACTTCTGCGTCTTCATGCCGTTGACCATCTGGTCAATCGCTGCCTTGGCCTCGTCAGGCAGCTCGGTCTTGCCGAACTTGAACTTGCCCTGGTCCTCGCTCAAGACCACTTCGAAGAGGATCTTGCGGCTGGCCACTTCGATCGCTTCGGCGCGGGTGTTGACGGCCGACGCCGCTTCGCCCGCAGTATTTGCGGCCTGCGCGGCCTGGCCAGCAGCGCTCTGCGCGGCTCCGGCTTTCGCATCGACTTCCGTGATACGGCCTTCGTTCTGGCGGACGCGTTCCTGCGTCTGCTCGAGCGTTGTGCCCATCGTCGCGACCTTATCATTCACTTGTCCGACTTCGGTCCGTACGAACTTCTTGGTGGCGCATGCTGGTGCGACAGCAAGCGTGAGCGCGAACATGCTGACGACAAATATCGGTTTCCGCATTTTATCCTCCAGTAATAAGAACGAACTACTCCCTAAACGCGTCGCTGGGCCCACCGGACATGTACCCACTGCGGACACGCACAACGTGATCCTTGTCTCTCGTCCGAATCTCGAGCGGGCGCCATCCGCGAGAGGCGGCCGGCTCGAAAGCGATGACGTACTGCTCGCGCAGTTCGTCAAGCACCTGGCGCGCCGCGCGGTTGGTGTCGGTCGGCGTGCTCACGTAGAACAGTGCGCCGCCCGTCCACGTGGCGAGATCCTCGATCGTCCCGTCCTCCTTCGCTGCTCCCGCCTTCGGAAGCGCTTCATCGTGGCCCGGGTGGTCGATTGGCAGCACCGTCGCGATGATGTAGACGGGCACATCAATGACGCTGGCAATGCCGGACACCTCGCTCGGCGTCAGGCCACTCGACGTGTCGACGCCGTCAGTGATGACGACAATGGCACGGCGGCGCGCGGTGCGGGTCGCAGATCGTTTCGCCGCTTCCGCAATCGCGTCGTGCAACGAAGTGGCCCCGAACGGATCGACCTCCCCCAGCGCACCTTGCAGGGTGCGCGTATCGACCGTGAACGGGGCCACCTCGTGCAACCGGCTGTCAAAGGTCAACAGCGCGGCTTCGTCGCGGCCAGGCTCTAACCAGGAGAGCACGTGGTGCGCCGCAAATCTGGCAGCGAGCAGGCGATCGGCAATTCGCATGCTGCCGCTGATGTCGAACAGAATCGCAAGACTGATCGGCGACGGCTCGGTGCGGAAATCCGTGATCAAGCGCCGCTCGCCGTTGTCGAGTACCTCAAAGTCATTCGCGTTCAGGCCCTTGACCAAACGGCCCTTTTTGTCGCGCACCGTGGCGGCCACCGTCACAAGCTCCACTCCTGACTTGAAACTCGGAGCGGACGGGTCCTGGATCGGCTTCGGAGCCGGCGTCGGTTCTTGAGCCGTTGACAGCGCTGGAGCGAGCACCAGCGAAGCGAGCAGGAGGAGGAGGCCCCGTGCCATATCCAACCCGTTAACAAGTCTGGTGCCAATGTCCTAACTTGTTGAACAGAAATAAGTTAGCACGAAAAATTCTCTTCGACTCTCGCGTAATAAGTGCGATAGGTGAATTTTTTACACGATGGCCGCATGTTCCGTCTGCTGCACAGCTATCCGGCGTTGACGGTAAGGGCGGGGTAACATTTCGGCGATGTCTATCGCGACGGCTTCGATTCGCACCGCCCGCCGTGTCGACCGTTTCACCTA
>JACCSI010000676.1 GCA_013813075.1 Acidobacteriota bacterium
ATCCAGCTTTGCCCCCCGGATGTAGACGTCGCTGATGCGACGCGTGTTCCTGATGTCGTCGAGTGGGTTGGCGTCGAGCACGATGAAGTCCGCGCTCTTGCCGGCCGCAATCGTGCCGTGGTCCGGCAGGCGCAGGAATTCGGCGCCGTTGCGCGTCGCTGCGACAATCACCTGGTGCGCGGTCATGCCCGAAGCGACCATATCTTCCATTTCGAGATGATGACTCCAAGCGATGCCGCCGTCGGTGCCCAGTGCAATCTTGACCCCCGCGGCATTCAGTTTGGCGAGGCTGCGAGCCTGGATGCCAAACGACTGCTGTGCCGCCGGGCGATCGGTGGCAGCGGCCTGAAGCTTTTTCAAGGTGTCGGGCGCGACCGAGTCGGCCAGCCAGCTCATGTCGGTGGCGACACCGCGATCGGGTAGGTTTGGCACCAGCACAAAATCGGGTCGGGCCTTGATCAGCGCCATCAGCTCATCGTCCACCTCCTTGTCGCGCACGCCGTGCGCGAATGCATCAACGCCCGCCTTGAGCAAACCCTTCGCATCGTCCAGGTAGTACACGTGCACCGTGACGCGCTGCTTGAGCGTATGCGCTTCGTCGATGACCGCCCCATACAGCTCGGGCGTGAGTTTCTTGTACTTGCCGTTCCGGTCGTCCACCCAGATCTTGATGAAGTCAACTTTGCGCGCCGCAAGTTCCTGCACCGCCTTGCGCGCCTCCGCCTCCGTCGAGACCCAGTACGGCACCTCGCTCCGGCCGGGCTCGGGCATCGTGATTCCGCGGCCCGCAGTCAGCAGCCTCGCGGCGTTTGGCAACCGTTCGTCGCGCAGCATGAAGGCAAAATCGCCCGGGTCGCTGCCCAGGCTCAAGACCACGCTGACGCCGAATGCCGCTTTCTGTTCGAGCAGCGCCACGACCGCTTCTCGCGTCTCGCCCATGTGCGTGTGGGTATCGATGATCGCAGGCATGACGGTTTTCCCCGCCAGGGTGACGCGCGTCGCTCCTGCAGGCACCCGCAGTTGCCCGGCGGGGCCGGCCTGGGTGACACGCGCGCCCTCGACGATGAAGGCCGCGTTTTCGATCGGGGCGCTGCCGTCGCCGACGATGAGGCGGGCGCCTTCGTAAACCGTCACGGCGGACTGCGCCGCGAGCGGGCCGGTGACAAAGATCGTCGTCGCAGTGACGAGAGCGCAGAGAAACGAGACAAAGCGTGTCATAGGTGTATGCCCTCGGGAATTATCGTACGACGGTGGTGGTCATCTCGTTGGCGCGGCGCCGGTAGTCACCCAGCAGATTCCGCGTGACCGGGCCGGGCTTGCCGTTTCCAATCGTGCGGTCGTCCACCTGCACGATCGGCATCAGCTCTTTGGTGGTGCTGGTGAAGAATGCTTCATCAGCGCCGAACAGGTCACTGTCGTTGAGGACCGCTTCTTCGACCGTGACGCCGGCGGCGGCGCCCAGTTCGAAGACGAACCCGCGCGTGATGCCGGCCAGTAGCCCCGCGTCGAGCGGCGGCGTGCGGACGACACCGTGTGTGACGATGAACAGATTGGACTGCGAGCACTCCGACAGCTCGCCCCGGTAGTTGCGGAACACGCCTTCGACCCCGCCCTTGCGCAGAGCCTGCTGCATGCACAACGCGTTATTGAGCAGATTGTTGCTCTTGATGAGCGGGTTTACCGACTGCGGGTGATTGCGGATAACGTCGACCATGCACACCTTGACGCCATGCTGGAACTGCGACTCCGGTGTGAGCGGCAGGGGCTTGACGATAATCACGACCGACGGTATCGGCGTGGCCGCCGGGTCGTAACTGAGGTCGCCGATGCCGCGCGTGTGCAAGATGCGGACGTACGCCTCGTCGAAACCCTCGCTGCGCTTGTTCCCAAGCCCCGCCGCAGCCATGGTCTCGAGACATCGCTGCAGGAAGTCGTTGTCGGAGTCTGGCACATCAAGAAGGATCATGCCGGCCGAGGCGCGCAGTCGCTGCATGTGCCGGTCGAACAAAAACGGCTCGCCGTTGTAGGTGCGCATCGTTTCGTAGACGCCCTCGCCGTAGAGGAAGCCGTGGTCGAACACTGAAATCGCCGCGCTCGCGCCGTCCGAAATCCTGCCGTTCACGTTGACTAACACGCTCATGAAAAGGGAGCGTACCCCGTGTGCTAGACTCCCTGCAACCGCCTCCCACCGTGGCTCGCGTGCAGCCGCCGCGCGCAGGCGGCCCTCACGATGAGAATTCTTACCGCCAATCAGATGCGTGAGGTCGACCGCCGCACCGTCGAAGACATCGGCATTCCTTCCCTCGTCCTCATGGAAAACGCCGGGCGCCAGGTAGTGGCGGCGATGGAATCGTTCTTTCCTGATCTGACCGATCGACGGGTCGCGGTCCTCAGCGGCAAAGGCAACAACGGCGGCGATGGATTTGTCGTCGCGCGCACACTGCACCAGCGCGGCGTGGACGTCTCGGTGTTCGTGGTCGGCCAGGTGGCCGAAATCAAGGGCGATTCCCGCATCAACATCGAGATTCTCGGCCGGCTCGGCGTCACCGTGGTCGAGATCGCCGACGAAGGGCAGTGGGAACTGCACTTTTCCGAAATCTCGGAGCACGACCTCATCGTCGACGCGCTGTTCGGCACCGGCTTGAAGGCGGCCCTTTCCGGGATCTACGAAACCGTCATCGCGGACATCAACGCGTCGGCGATTGCCGTGGTGTCAATCGATTTACCCTCGGGAATGTCGGCTGACACGCCAGACCTCATCGGCGCCTGTGTCGAAGCGACCGTGACGGTGACGCTCGGGGCGCCGAAGTTGCCGCTGATCCTGCCGCCGGCCGAGGAGAAAGCCGGCGAAGTCGTCATTGCCGACATCGGCATCCCTGGCGGCATCATCGACAGCGTTGAAGGCTCGCGCGTCGAGTTGCTGACGCGGGACCAGATGCGTCCGCTCATCACGCCGCGTGCTGCGGATGTGCACAAGGGCGACTTCGGTCGGGTGCTCATCGTCGCGGGGTCGCGCGGCAAGACCGGCGCCGCGATTCTTGCTGCACAGGGCGCGCTCAAGTCGGGGGCGGGGTTGGTAACGGTCGCGGCACCACGTGGGTCGATGCCGATGCTGGCGTCCTATTCGCCGGAGTACATGACCGAAGCCCTCGACGAGACGATCGACGGCACTGTAGATTTTGCCGCCGCCGAGACGGTACTCAGCTTCAATGCTGATGTCATCGCGGTCGGTCCCGGACTCGGGCGCGGGCAGGGCGTGGCCACGTTCGTGCGCGAACTGCTCGAGAGCAGCGAGTTGCCGATCGTCCTCGATGCGGATGCCTTGAATGCCGTCGCGGACGAACCTGCGGCGTTGGTCGGACGCGAAGGGCGGGACGTCATCATCACGCCACACCCTGGAGAGATGGCGCGGCTGGTCGGTGGCACGGTGGACGATGTGCAGGCGAATCGACTCGGCATCGCGCGCGACTTTGCCCAGTCGCACAAGGTGTATGTCGTCCTCAAGGGCTACCGGACGATCATTGCCACGCCCGACGGAAAGATCTTCGTCAACCCCACCGGGAGTCCCGGGATGGCGACCGGCGGTACCGGCGATGTGCTGGCGGGGATGCTGGCGGCGTGGCTGGCGCAACTGCTGGATGCCGAAGCAGCGTGTCGCCTGGCGGTATACCTGCACGGCGCCGCGGGTGAGCTTGCCGACGCCGATCAAGGCGAGGTTTCGATGACCGCGGGCGATCTCGCCGATCACATCAGCGATGCCATTCTCGAGCTCACGGCACGTAAGCGGGTCGTCCAGAAGCCAGAGTGATCGGCCGCACGTTGACCTCCAGCTCGGAACTCGACACGCGCGCCGTGGCGCGCACGCTCGCTGCGGACCTGACGCCCGGCACGGTCATCCTGATTTCCGGCGATCTGGGAGCAGGGAAGACGGCGTTCGTGCGTGGCCTTGCAGAGGGGCTGGGTCTCGACCCTGCCGACGTGACGAGCCCGACCTTTACGCTCGTGCACGAATACCGGGGCGGGCGCCTGCCCCTCGTGCACGTGGACCTGTACCGACTCGAGCGCGCCGATTTTGACGAAATTGGCTTGGACTCCGATCTGGGCGCTGCCGGCGTCGTCGCGATCGAGTGGGCCGAGCGCTTGACCCGCGTCGTTGGCGGCGCGATCCGCATTCAGATGAGTGACACCGGCGGCGACGGCCGCATTATCGAGATCGACGGACGGTAATCCTCTCCTATTGCAACTTGCTATTTTTATAACAAACAGTTATAAAACTAACATGTCAAAGCTGTGGCAGGCCACGCTGTCGAGGCGAGAACGGCAGATCATGGACGTGCTCTACAAAGCCGGCCGTGCCACCGCGGTCGAGATCCTCAAGGCCCTGACAGGCGATCCGAGCGACTCCACGGTCCGCACGCAGCTGCGTGTGCTCGAGGGCAAAGGGCACGTTCGCCATGAAGAAGAGGGCTTGCGCTACGTCTATATCCCGGTCGTCCCGCGACGACTGGTGCGCAAGTCGGCTCTCAAACACGTCGTCGACACCTTCTTCGACGGATCGGCGGAGAAAGTCGTCGCGGCGTTGCTTGGCCCCGACGGCGCACGGCTCACAGACGATGAGCTCGAGCGGATTGCCGACCTTGTTGCCCGGGCACGAGAAGAGGAGCCGAGATGAGCCTGCTTATCGACGCGGTGCTGAAAAGCTCTCTGGTTCTGTTACTGAGCTTTGCGGTCCTGGCATTGCTGCGGGGACAGTCGGCGTCGGTCCGGCACTGGTTTCTGGCTGTGGCACTAGGCCTGGCGGCCGCACAACCGATTCTCGGGTTGGTCGTGCCGTCGTGGGCGCTCCGCGAGTCGCCACAAGCACCCGTCCCGGTCGAAGCTGACGGCAGCGGTCCCGCTGTCTCGTTCGACATTCTGCTTCCATCACAGGGGGCACCCGACAACAGCGCTCGAGATTCGCATCGACTCGTGCTGGTCGTCTGGTTAATCGGCGCGATTCTCAATGTCGGCATACTGCTCACCGGCGTCACACGGCTCGCCTGGCTAGGGTCCCGTGCGACACCGGCGGGACGCCTCTGGCTCGACGTGGCGAAGAGCTTGCGACGCACGGTTCCGTCACGCCCTGATGTCCGTGTCGTTGTGACAGAGCACCCGGCGCTGCTTGTGACCTGGGGCGTTCTACG
>JACCSI010000679.1 GCA_013813075.1 Acidobacteriota bacterium
TTCACGGGGTTCAGCGCCCCATTCGTGCAGCCGGTAGTCCGCGCCTCACCTCCGCGCCGTCGACACCGACTGGGGGTGAGACGCTCGCGGGCACGAGACCGAGCTGGTTCCATACCGCTCGCTCGATCACCGGGGTCACCGACTGCAAGACTTCGAGCGTGCCAATCGGAGGGTCCCGGGGGCAGACGTCGTAGTGGCACACCGTACCCAACGCGCTCCTGTCGGGACTGGCCAGGACCACTGCCACATAACTCTGCACGGCCTGTCGTGCCGCGTGCTCCAGCAATCGCCCGTCTTCAAGGGCATTGACGATTTCACACGAGGCGCCATTGGTCGCGGTGAGCCGGCAATACGACTCGTCCCACAACACGTCGCTGCCGAAATGGGTGTCGGGGCGTTCGCGATCGACGAGCCAGACACTGCGGACCCATCGACCCTCGAAGCGGTAAATACCGGTAAATCGATACGGGGTGGTCTGGTTGAGCGCTTTGAGTGCGGCAAAGAGGCCACCGTGCTCGAGCGCGCGCTGGCACTCGACGACGATGCCTGGTTCAGCGAAAGCAGTTGGAGGAGTCATCCAGTTCGCAGTATCCGTGCTCTCAGGAAAACGGTCAAGTCATCCGGACTGCGCTTAAGCCACCTCAACCAATATGTTTTATCTTGCAAAGAACGGGCGGCATATTCACCATGGGTCCGTGCTGAGCGAAGGGTCTCGACTGGCTGCGGTTGTTGCCGAAATTCCGCGATCCGCCGCGGACGTGTTGCGTCGACTCTCGGCCGAAGCGCTGCTGTTCTGCCGGGCGCATTCATCAGGGGTCACGATGCGTGCGGATGCAGGGACGGCTGCACCGCTCTCTCGCGCGGCCATGGTCGGCCCGTGGGCGCGATCCATGTCCACGGCGGTGCCTGTCGTGAGTCCGGAAGCCGTCGTCATGGAGCGTCGGCAACAACAACTGTTCGTCGATCCGGCGAGAGCCTACGGCTATTTCGCAGACATCTGGCCACGAGCCACGGAACTGTTGGTGTCGCCACTCGAAGGGCTGAACGGCATACTGGGCGCCGCGTGGGTCGTGCTGCACGATGACTCGCGACGATTCGACGGCGAAGACCAACGCCGTTTGAGCGTGATCACACAGTGCGCGTCCGCGGCGTACCGCGTCGCCTGTTCCTACCATCGCGACTCAGCGGCAGCACCCCGGCCGTCGATGCCGACGATGCCGACGTCATTGCCGCGAGTGTTGCGTCCACTGAGTAAGCGCGAACGTGAAGTGTGCCACATGGTGGCGTATGGCCACACCAACAAGGCCATTGCCACGTGCCTGGGCGTGACCGAGAAGTCAGTCGAGACGTATCGCGCACGGGTGTGCGATAAGTTGGGATTCCGCAACCGTGCCGACTTCGTCACCTACGCCGCGACACAAAATTGGTTCCAGCGATAGCGCTGTAGCGCTGACCACTCTACGTGCCGCTCACTCGGATCCTCGCTCGACCCAGTTCGCAGCCCGCTCCTTAGCTGTTGTGGGCGCAGCCTCCGAGTACGCCCTGCGTGAGCGCACCCCCGGCGATCAGTTCGGCGGCGCGAGGAATGCCACGTAAAGGAAGACCGCGGCGACGACGAGGTGCAGCGTGTTGGCTGGCGTCTGAAAGGCCACGTATTCGAAGATGTCGTAGTCGGGCGCCGCAAACCCGATAATGGCGAGGGCGAGGTAGCCGAACCCCAGAATCTTGCCGCATAAGCGCATCGCCCCGACGCCGCGGAACGCCGAGACAATCGCCAAGGACCCCGACGCGATGTGTGCCAGGCAGACGCCGGCGTTGACCTCGAATAGGCCGAACAGCGGGCTCGGTAGAATCAGGCCGAAAATTCCCAGCGCTTCAAGGAGCACACCAAGGACGACCATCTTGCTGCGCACGATGGCAGCTTACCCCGAGGGCGCCTCGCAGCGCACTTTGCGCCGCCCAATAGCCGCACATGCCGTGGACACCGCCCCCGGGTGGGGTAGAACTGGAACACAGGAAGAGCCGGGCGTTGGGTGTGGTGTAGGGATTCCACCGACGTGTTGGTCGAAACAAAAATTGCCCAAGGTTGTTGGCGCCGCCGCCAATATCGCCACCGACCATGTTGGCATTGTGGGCCTCGATATCGGCCGGCGCCATGGTTCGGCGCGCGAGAATCACATCTTTGAAGCCGGGAGCAAATCGCTCGATCTGACGCTCGATCCGTTCCGTCATGTCGACCGCGGTTCCGTTCGGCACGTGACAGTAGGCCCATCCCGTGTGCTGTCCGGCCGGAGCGCGGGACGGGTCGAACAAACTCTGCTGGGCGACCAGTACGAAGGGGCGCTCGGCGATCCTGCCATTGACCGCTGCGTTCTCGGATTCCGAAATCTCCTCGAACGTGGCGCCAAGGTGCACGGTTGCCGCTTGGTGACAGGCCGCGGCCTTCCAGGGGATGGGTCCGCGCAGCGCCCAGTCGATCTTGAAGACGCCTGGTCCATGTCGAAATGCGCGGAGTTGCCGTCGATACCCGTATGGCAACGCTTCGCCCGCGATGCGATCCAGGGCACGTGGCGGCACATCGAACAGCACGGCACGCGATTGGGGCACGTCACGAAGCGCCCGGACCTGGTGGCCGACTTCAATCTGACCGCCGAGTGAGGTCAAGTAACCTGCCAGCGCATCCACAATGCGTTGCGCCCCCCCCTTTGCAACTGGCCAGTCGGTTGCATGACCTACGAGGGCCAGGACGAGACCGAAGGACGCCGACGCCGCCGCCTCGAGTTCGATAAACGAGTGCGCCGCACACCCAGCGAAAAGCGCGCGCGCCTTGGGACCGCGAAAATGACTGCGAACCACCGACGCACAACTTCGCAAGCCCACGAGTCCGAAACGCGCCATCGTGAAGGGATTACGTGGAATTCGTACCGGCTTCAGAATTTCGCTGAAGAACAACTCAGGACGACGCAGGAAGGGACGCATGAGGTTGGCCCACGCGTTGCCGTCCTGCTCGAGCGTTTCGCCGGTGGCTTCAAGCGTCCTGTGCAACACTGCCGCCGACCCATCGTCGAACGGGTGGGCGAGCGCGGCAGGCGATTGAATCCAGGACAAACCGTGGTCGTGGAGGGCGAGTCGTCGCAACAGCGGCGACACAATGCCCATGGGATGAATCGCCGCACAGATGTCGTGGTGAAAACCTGGCAGCGTAATCTCGGCCGTGCGGCATCCGCCGCCCACGGTGTCTTGCGCCTCGAGGACCAGCACGGAGCGCCCCGCCTCGGCCATCACGATGGCAGCGGCGAGCCCATTAGGACCTGCACCGACAACGACGGCGTCGTACGTGTGACCCACAGTGCATTCATCATAAATGGTGGAGAGAACGGAGACAGTGTTCCATGCGCGTTTTAGTGACCGGAGGAACCGGCGTCGTCGGCACAGGCCTGATACCCGAACTGCTCACACGAGGCCATGCGGTGCGTTTATTGGCCCGGGGGGCGGACGATGCCGTGCGGGAATGGCCGGCAGGGGTCGAGTCCTGTCGCGCCGATGTGACGCGGCCGGAGGAGCTGATTGGGGTTGCGGACGACTGCGACGCGGTCGTGCATGTGTCGGGCATCGTCGCGGAAGTGCCGCCCGACGTGACCTACGAGCGTGTCAACGCTGGCGGGACGCGTAACCTGCTGGCGGAAGCTGTGCGCGCAGGGCTGCCGAAGTTTGTCTTCATCTCGTCGCTCGGTGCCGATCGCGGCGGTTCTGCCTACCACGTCTCGAAGCGGGAGGCGGAGGTGAGCGTTTCACGCTACGCCGGCCAGTGGGTGGTCCTTCGTTCGGGCAACGTCTATGGACCCGGTGACGAGGTGATTTCAAAGTTCCTGAGCATGCTCCGCACACTGCCTGCGGTGCCGGTGATCGGGAACGGCCTTCATGAGTTTCAGCCGATCTGGTACGCAGATCTGGGCAAGGCCATCGCGCGGGCCGTCGAGAGCGACGTGGCACCTGGTACCTATGAGCTGGCCGGAGCCGACACCACGTCGCCCAACGACCTGCTGAGTCGACTCGAACGCCTGACCGACCGTCATCCAATACGCATTCCAGTTCCGGAGTTCCTCGCCAGCCTGGCTACCAAGATTGCGAATCTGACCGGCTTGTCGC
>JACCSI010000695.1 GCA_013813075.1 Acidobacteriota bacterium
TCGACAACTACGCCATCGTCCAGGGTTCGGATCAAGTGGTGCCGATTGACGTGTATATTCCAGGCTGTCCGCCGCGTCCGGAATCGGTCATCTACGGCATCGTCCAGCTACAGAAAAAGATCGACGCCTCGCGCATGTAAGGTGCGCGACTGCCGCGCCATGGTTGTGGGCGCGGACCGGCAATAGTGGAGCGCCCGGGCTGTGGTGTGTGTCGAGGGGCGAGGGCTCGGCCCCGCCACCGACCGCAGAAGGCTTGGGCGAGTGATCGTGGACGGCGTGGGCCTGGGCCGCGCCAGTTGCAGGAGCGGCGGGCTTCCGAGAGTCGCCGGCACCGACGCGAAATGAACGCTACCGAACTGATCGCGGCCCTGGAGCCGCTTGTCCCCGACGCGGCCTTTCAGGCGCTGACGCCGCTCGACGAATCGATCAATCCGACGATTCTCGTGCCGATCGCGCACCTCGTGGCGACCTGCCGGGCGCTTCACGACACTCCCGGTCTCGAGTTCGTCGCATTCAGCGACGTCACCGCTGCTGATTTTCATCCGCGCCGCGATCCGCGTTACGACGTGGTCTACCACTTCGTCTCGCCACATCGCCGCGCCCGCGTGCGCCTCAAGGTGCAGGCCGGTCTCGGCCAGCCGGTGCCGACCATCTCCAACGTCTGGGCCGGCGCCGGGTGGCCCGAACGCGAGTTGTACGACTTGTTTGGCATCGTCTTCGACGGTCACGACGATTTGCGTCGTCTGATGATGCCCGACGATTGGGACGGGCATCCGCTGCGCAAGGATTATCCGGTGCAGGTCCGCAAGGACGCGCAGACGTTCATGCCGCTCCAGGTGACGGCTGAGGAGTTCAAAGCGAGCCTGGAACGCGATCGCCAGATAAGACCGAAACAGTGATGCACACGAGCGGCCAGACGTTGGACCGGCCGGCGCATGTCGCCGCTCGCCTGCGTCTGTCGGCCGCCGCACACGAGCGCACGGCGGCGGATGTGACGCAGATTGTCGCCGCCGGCGACGCCATGAAGACCGCCCTCGGCGAGGGCAGAACGATTTTCGCCTTTGGCAACGGCGGCAGTGCCGCTGATGCGCAGCATTTCGTCGCGGAGCTCGTCGTGCGCTACGAAGCGGAGCGGCCCGGCCGCGCCGCGTTGGCGCTGACGACGGATACGAGCATTTTGACGGCGGCAGGAAACGACAGCGGTTTCGAGCAGGTGTTCGCCCGGCAGATAGAAGCGCTGGGGCGCCGCGGCGATGTGGCGTTGGCGATTACCACCAGCGGCACGTCGCCCAACGTGGTGCGTGCGCTGGAGTCTGCCGGTTTGCGCGGCATGCTCACGATTGCCCTCACCGGCCGTGACGGCGGCGAGGCGGGCAGGCTGGCAGTGATTCATGTGAATGTGCCGGAGCAGCGGACCGCGCTGGCACAGGAAGTTCACACCACGATCCTTCACACGTGGTGTGAACTCATTGACGGGGCGTAAACAGAAACATCACGAAGGCTCGCGCCTGCGTTTTGGATTGATATGGCAGACGTTCGAACCGAGACGATGACCGTCAACATGGGGCCGCAGCACCCCAGCACGCATGGCGTGTTGAGGCTGGTGCTGGAGCTCGATGGCGAAACCGTTGTCTCCGTGTCTCCCACCATTGGATACCTCCACACCGGCATTGAAAAGACGGCTGAGCAGAAAAAATGGCAGCAGGTCATCCCGCTCGTCGAGCGCATGGATTACCTGGGTGCACAGTCCAACAGCCTGGCGTTCGTGCTGTCGGTCGAACAAATGCTCGGCGCCGAGATGCCCGATCGCGTCAAGTGGATTCGGGTCCTGATCGCGGAGCTGCAGCGCATCAGCAGTCATCTGGTGTGGTTCGGCACGCACGGCATGGAGATCGGCGCCATCACCGCCATGCTCTATGCGTTCCGCGAGCGCGAGATCATCATGAATCTCAACGAGCTGCTCGCGGGCTTCCGGTTTTTCCCGAGCTACATCCGCGTTGGCGGATTGCGAGAAGACATTCCGCGCGGGTTCAAGGAGGCGGTGGCCGCCTTCCTCGATCGCTTTCCCGGCAAACTCGATGAATACGAGACGCTGATCACCAAGAACCCGATCTGGCTCGACCGCACACGGGGTGTCGGCGTCATCACGCTTCAGGACTGCTACAACTGGGGCCTCTACGGTCCGATTGCGCGCGCCGCGGGTGGCGACTATGACGTCCGCCGCGCGTTTCCGTATACCGGCTACGAAACGTTCGAGTTCGACGTCATTGGCGCCTCCAACGGCGACGTCTACGACCGATATCTCGTCCGCGTTGCCGAAATGCGCGAAAGCGTCAAGATTTGCCGTCAGGCCCTCGATCGAATCACTCCAGTCGGCGAATGGGCGATGAACGACCGACGCATCGTGCCACCGCCGAAGGACCAGGTCTACACCGAGATGGAAGCGCTGATTCAGCACTTCCTGATTTACTCGCAGGGCTTCAATGTGCCGGCCGGCGAAGCCTACGTTCCGGTCGAAGGCCCGCGCGGCGAGCACGGTTGTTATGTCGTGTCCGACGGCACCAACCGGCCGTGGCGCGTGCACATGCGGTCGCCCGGGCTGATGGCCTGCCAGGCACTGCACAAGTTCATCGTCGGCGGCATGATTGCCGACGTCATCGCCGTGATCGGCTCGCTTGATGTCGTGATGGGGGACGTGGATCGATGAGTTTTCATCCGACGATGCCGTACGGGACCAAGGAGTGGCATCGCTCTCAGCGTGCCACCCTGCCTGAAGGCCCCGAATTCCAGTTCACCGCCGGCAATCGCCAGCGTTTCGAAGACTTTGCCGCGCACTATCGGCCCGAGCACCGCAAGTCGGCGGTCTTGCACGCCCTCTATCTCGCGCAGGAGCAGCAGGGCTATATCTCGGGCAGCGCCGCCCGTCACGTCGCGGACGTCATCGGCTGCACGACGGCGGATGTCGAAGACGTGGTGTCGTACTACGTGATGTTCTTCCGCAACCCCGTCGGCAAGTACGTGTTGCAGGTGTGCACAACCCTGTCGTGTGCGGTCGCTGGCGCCGAGCGCGTCGTCGAGCAACTCGAGCAGAAGCTCGGGATCAAAGCGGGCGAAACCGACCCCACCGGCATGTTCACCATTCAGAAGATGGAATGTCTCGGCGCCTGCGACCGCGCGCCGGTGATGATGGTCAACAACAACGACTGGCATGAAAGCCTTAAACCCGAACAGGCGCCGGCACTGGTGGACGCAATCCGCGCCCACGGCCTCAAGGCGCTTGGCGGTTGTCACCTCGCCATCGAAGGACGGCCCGAGAGCGAGTGGAAGGGCAAGAGCACGACGCCAGTGCAGCCGGCCTCATTTCCAGCGTACGAGCCGGTGCTCACAAAGTATGTGTTCACGCCGCACGGCAACACCCTCGATCATTATCTGAAGAATCAGCAGGGCTACGAGGGCCTGCGCAAGGCCGTCGGCATGACCCCCGAGGGGGTGATCGACGCCGTCAAGGCCTCGGGCTTGCGTGGCCGCGGCGGTGCCGGTTTTCCGACCGGCCTCAAGTGGCAGTTTGTCGACAAGAAATCACCGAATCCGAAATACATCGTCTGCAATGCCGACGAGAGCGAGCCGGGAACCTTCAAAGATCACCTGCTGATGGAACGCAACCCGCATCTCTTGATCGAGGGTTGTCTGATCGGCTGTTTTGCCATCGGCTCGAACGCCGCGTACATCTACATCCGCGGCGAGTTCTACCACATGCAGCACGTTCTCGAGGGCGCGATCGAAGAGGCACGCCAGGCGGGGTATCTCGGTACCAACATTCTCGGCAGCGGCTTCGACTGCGACGTCTACGTCCATCGCGGCGCCGGCGCCTACGAAGCGGGTGAAGAGACGGCGCTGCTCGAATCGCTCGAGGGCAAGCGCG
>JACCSI010000723.1 GCA_013813075.1 Acidobacteriota bacterium
GGTCCGCAAACGCCACTTCGCGGTCGTAGGCGGCAACGATGCCGCTCGCGTCGGCCGACCCAGGGGCATCGTAGGGCGCGTGCGGATCATAGATGTGTGTCCAGAGAAACCACGGCCGGTGGTCCTCTCGGTTGATCCAGGCGACGGCCCGATCGATGACGACATCGGCGCGGCGCTCGGCGTTGAATCGATCGACCGCGGCCGGGTCGCGGCGGATGTTGTCGTCATAATCATCGAACCCGCGTGACAGGCCAAAGCGCCGATCCAGGACGAACGCGCCGACCACCGCCCCGGTGCGATACCCGGCGTGCTGCAGGCGTTCTGCCACCGTCGGGTGCGCGCCGTCGAGCGCTGCCCCGTTGACCCGCACGCCGTGCGTGGGGGGCAGTTGGCCAGTCAGCATCGACACATGCGCCGGCAAGGTCAGCGGCGCGACGGTGCGCGCGTTGGCAAACTTGATGCCCTGGGCTGCCAGGCGATCCATCGTGGGGGCGATGCCGACGCCGACGCGGTCCGCCCGGAGCGTGTCGACGGTGACGAGAAGGATATTCTGCGGTCGGGCATCGCGCGTCGGAGCAGGAGCTCGACAGCTGATCGCTGCGCACAGGCAGCCCACTGCGATTAACAGCCGCATCGTCACTCGTGATCATATGCTGTCGCCATGGCTAACCGGTGGCTGGGCGTCGCTTTGTTATTTGGCCTGTTCCTGATCGTCACTGCGCCGGTGCCCGCACAAACCGTCAAGTACATTGACGGGGTATTCGTCGCGCCGCGTGGCGGCTCACCGATCGAGTTGATTGCCTATGCGGAAGCCAATTCGCGCGGCATGCTGCGGATGCAGCACGGTACGCTGGACGATGCGCCGCTCGTGCACGAGATCGTGAGCGTGCTCGTCAGCGTGCCGCATTGGCAGCCGGTGAATCCGATTGTGACGACGGCCGAGGCATTCCGCGAGGAGCAGGCGGAACGCCGCACGCTGCGAATCGCCATCAACAAACTCAATGTCTACGCGCTAGGCGTGCGCATCGCGGATCTGGAGCAGCGCGCGAAAATCGAATCGCTGCTCATATCCGTCCGCGCGTCGTACGACAATCCCGGCTACGCCTTTGTCGTCATCGAGACCGAGGGCAGCTACCAGCGGTTCTTTCCGATGCGCTTGACGCCCTTGGAGAAATGACTAGTGTTTACCCCGAAGACCCTGTCATTTCTCCGGTCCCTGAAACGCAACAACGAGCGGGCCTGGTTTCACGCGAGACGCGATCAATATGAGACGCACGTTCGCGGGCCGATGGTGGCGGTGGTCGAACGCCTGGCCGCGGATTTCCGCACGGTCGCACCAGAATTAGAGGCCGACGTGAAGACGTCGCTCTTCCGGCCGTGGCGCGACACGCGGTTCAGCGACAACAAGGCTCCTCTCAAGACCAACGTCGCGGCACGCTTTCCCAATCGGGTGCTGGGGCGCATGAACGGGGCCGGCCTCTACTTCGAAGTCGGGCCCGGCGGGGTCTGGATTGGCGGCGGCGTCTGGGCGCCGGAGGCGCCGCAGCTGCATGCGATCCGCGAGCACATTGCCGCCAATTACGGCCGGCTCGACGCGATCGTCCGTCGCAAGGGACTGGTGAAACTCGGCGGTCTCAAAGGCGACCGCCTTACTCGCCTGCCGCGTGGCTTTGCCAAGGACCATCCCGCTGCGGAGTACCTGCAGTTCAAACAGTTCATGGGCATCCGTGAAGAGGCGGCGACGTTTGCGACGCGGCCCGATTTCTACAAGCAGCTCGTTGCGACGTTCATACAGTTCGTGCCACTCTGCCGATTCCTGAACGAGCCGTTATTGGCCCGACAAGAGTTGGTCCGTCAAGCGCACCTGTACGCGGACCCTTTTCAGTAGCGCTCATTCGCGGGGAGGCACCTTTCCGTGTGCCGTCCGCACCGCGATGCCAAACAGGATCGCTCCCGCAATCAGCGCATAGGCGCCCATCAGCAACTGCTGCGCGCTGGCGCCCGCCAGGATGCTCGAGGCGACGACGCAGGCCAGTACGGGCACGACCGGTCCGAGCGGCACGGTGAACTGAGCGGGCCCCATCTCGGCATCCGGCTGCCGGCGACGGAGAACCAGCGTCGCGGTACACACGGCCAGGTACATGACGAGCCGTGCCACGGCGCTGACCGCGGCCAGCGTGACGAATGAGCCGGTGAGGGCCAACGTCAGCGCCACAACCGACGTAAAGACGATCGCGTTGGACGGTGTCTGATGGGTCGGATGGACGCGGGCAAACCAGCGTGGCAGGTCGCCATTCTCC
>JACCSI010000726.1 GCA_013813075.1 Acidobacteriota bacterium
GTTGAATACCGGTGCCGCCTTGTTCATCGCCGGGCGAGCGGACTCGGTCAAAGCAGGCATTGCGCGTGGCGCCGAGGCGATTGACAGCGGCAGCGCCCACGACGTGCTCGCGCGTTTGGTGCGGATGTCGAACGAGGCGGCAGCGTGACTCCGGCGTCGGCGCCAGATTTGCTCGAAGCGATTGTCGCGGCGACACGGCGCATCGTGGCCGTCCGTCGTGATCGCGAGCCGCGCGCGATGCTGGAATCGCGCGCCGCAAACCGCGCGCCGCAAGGCGCGCGGTTCCGCGACGCCCTCGCCGCCGGGCGCGTCAACATCATCGCGGAGTGCAAGCGCCGATCGCCGTCCAAGGGCGTCTTGCGGGCCGGCTACGATCCGGTGGCGATCGCCACGGCGTACGAGGCCGCCGGCGCCGCCGCGGTGTCGGTGCTGACCGAACCGACGTTCTTTGACGGCGCGCTCGAGCATCTGGCTGCCGTGCGGGCCGCGGTGCGGCTGCCGCTTCTGCGCAAGGACTTCCTCGTCGACGACTATCAACTGCTCGAGGCGCGTGCCAATGGGGCCGACGCGGTACTGTTGATCGTCGCGGCACTCACCGACGCCCGACTGGCGGCGTTGCGCGACAGTGCCGCCGCGATGGGCCTGGCGGTGCTGGTCGAAGTGCACGATGTCACGGAGCTGGCGCGCGCGCTCGATGCCGGCGCCGACATCATCGGCGTGAACAACCGCAACCTCCGGACTCTGGAGGTGGATACACGCGCGTCAGAGGACGCCGCCACGCGCATTCCTGCGCACGTCGTCGCCGTCAGCGAAAGTGGCCTCAGGACCGCCGGCGATGTCGCACGATTGCGCGGCCTCGGCTACCGTGCCTTTCTCGTCGGCGAGCGCCTCATGACGTCTCCTGATCCAGGCAAGGCCCTCCGTGAGCTGCTCGTGGCGGAGCAGTTGTGACGTTCATGAAGTTTTGCGGCATGACCCGCGAGCAGGACGTCAGGCTTGCCGGTGCGCTTGGCGTGGACGCCGTCGGATTCGTGCTCTGGCCGACCAGCCCCCGCGCGGTCGATCCGGCCCGTCTTGCCGCCTTGATCCGTGTCTTGCCGACGTCCACGGCGCCAGTGGGCGTGTTCGTCAGCCCGTCGAACGACGATCTCGATCGCGCGATCGACGCGGGCATTCGCATCGTGCAGATTCACGGCGCGACGGCACCAGGATTCGTCCCGCCAACGACAGTGTGGGTCTCGCGTTCGCTGGAGGCCGGCTTCGACGACGTCTCCCGCGAAATGACGCTCGTGCTCGATGCGCACGATCCGGCCCGGCACGGTGGCACTGGACAGGCGATCGACTGGGCGCGAGCGGCAACGATCGCCGCCGCCCGTCGCGTCGTGCTCGCCGGCGGGCTGACGGCCGCTAACGTTACCGAGGCCATTCGGCAGGTGCGTCCGTACGGGGTGGACGTGGCCTCTGGGATTGAAGATCGGCCGGGCGTGAAGAACGCGCAGGCCATGGAAGCATTCGTCGCCGCCGTGCGTGAGGCAGATTAAATGACAACGAACACAAGTGTGCCGGCTGGGGTGTGGTTTGGGCGACGCGATCCGGATGCGCGCGGGTACTTTGGCGCGTTTGGCGGACGCTTCGTGCCGGAAACGTTGGTCGCGCCGATTGAGGCGCTCGAAAAGGAGTATTTGCGGGCGAGACAAGACGACGGCTTCGCCGCTGAACTCTCCCGGCTGTTGACGCATTATGTCGGGCGGGCAACGCCGCTATGGGACGCTCGCCGACTCCGCCAGCACTGCGGCGGCGCCCGCATCCTGCTGAAGCGCGAAGACCTGACGCATACTGGCGCGCACAAGATCAACAACGCGCTCGGTCAGGCGCTGCTGGCACAGCGCATGGGCAAGAAACGGATCGTCGCCGAAACCGGGGCGGGACAGCATGGCGTCGCGAGCGCCACGGTATGCGCGCTTCTTGGTCTCGAGTGCGTCGTCTACATGGGCGCCGAGGACATGGCACGTCAAGCCCTCAATGTGTTTCGCATGCGACTGCTCGGCGCGGAAGTGCGCTGCGTCGAGGCTGGTGCCAAGACGTTGAAAGACGCCATCAACGAAGCGATGCGCGACTGGGTCGCACGGCCCGAAGACACCCATTACCTCCTGGGGTCGGCGCTCGGACCGCACCCCTACCCGCTCATGGTGCGGGAATTTCAGTCGGTCATCGGGCGCGAAGCCAAGGCACAGTGCCTCGAGCAGATCGGCCGGCTGCCCGACGCCGTGATCGCCTGTGTTGGCGGGGGGAGCAACGCGATTGGCATCTTCGATGCCTTTATCGACGAGCCCAAAGTGCGCCTGATCGGCATCGAAGCTGGCGGGGAGGCGATCACGCCCGGACGGCATGCCGCACGGTTCGCCGGCGGATCTGCTGGGGTGTTGCAGGGCACGCGCACTTTCGTCCTGCAGGACAGCCACGGCAACATTGAACTGACACACTCGGTGTCGGCAGGGTTGGATTACGCCGCCGTCGGCCCCGAACACGCTTGGCTGCACGACCGTGGCCGGGCCGAGTATCACCATGTCTCGGATGACGAGGCGCTCCAGGCGTTTCGGACGCTGGCTCGGACCGAGGGGATTCTGCCGGCGCTCGAATCATCCCATGCCATTGCCTACGTGATGACGGTCGCCCGCGGGCTGGGTAAGGATGCGGTGTTGCTGGTCAACTTGTCCGGGCGCGGCGACAAGGATGTGCAGACGGTGGAGAAGCGTCTCCAGGAGCAGGCGAATGTCGCGGATTGACGCCGCCTTCCGCGACCTTCGCAGGGAGGGACGCACCGGTTTGGTGACCTACGTCACAGCCGGTGACCCGGACCTCGAACGCAGTCGTGAGATTCTGCTGCGCCTGGCGCGTGGCGGCGCCGATCTCATCGAAGTCGGCGTGCCGTTTTCAGACCCACTCGCGGACGGGCCCGTCATCCAGCGCGCGACGGAGC
Organism: Acidobacteriota bacterium; assembly: GCA_013813075.1. Classification (GTDB taxonomy): domain Bacteria; phylum Acidobacteriota; class Vicinamibacteria; order Vicinamibacterales; family UBA2999; genus JACCSI01. Next base: position 2,981 of record JACCSI010000726.1, read on the forward strand.
GGGCGATCGCCGCAGGCTCGACGCTCGTCAAGGTCCTCGGCATGGTGTCCGACGTTCGACCGCTCATCGACGCGCCGATCGTCATTTTCAGTTATGCCAACCCGATCTTGCGAATGGGCCTGGACGAGTTCGTCAACCGCGCCAGGCAGGCGGGGGTAGACGGAGTGTTGACGCTGGATGTGCCACCGGAGGAATCGGAGCAGTTCCGTGCCGCGCTGTCGAAGGCGCGCATTGATACAATTTTCTTGTTGAGCCCGACCACCAGCGCCGCTCGCATCCGCCGCGCGTCCGCGTTGGGCAGCGGCTTTCTCTACGGGATCTCGCGGCTCGGTGTGACCGGTGTGCGCGACGACGTCGCCGACTCGGCGCGAGAGTTGGCCGAACGCGTGCGCCAGGAAACAGGGATGCCGCTCGCATTGGGGTTTGGCTTCTCGCGGCCCGAGCACATCCGAGCCGTCGCCGCATTTGCTGACGCCGCCGTCGTGGGCAGTGCACTGGTCAGTGTCATCGCGGAGCACGGTCAATCGCCGGGTCTGCTCGACGAGGTCGAGCGGTATGTTCGATGGCTGAAGAGCTGAGCCTCGAATCGCTGCGGGAGGAGATCGACAAGATCGACGAGGTCATCGTGCGCCTGCTCGATCGACGGGCGCGGTGTGCCTATGCCATCGGCCGCGTCAAGAAAGAGCAGGGGCTGGCCATCTACGAGCCCAAGCGCGAGTCCGACGTCATCGCGCGGGTCAAGGCACTGAACATCAAGCTGGGCGGGCCCCTCGATGAACATGCGATTGGCCGGCTGTACGAACGCATCATCGACGAAGCGCGGCGGATACAGCGTATCGAGGCCAAGCATGAGCCCGAGTCTTTGGCGTAACTTGTCTGCATTGGAGCACTGAGATGGTAGTCGTAATGAAAGAACGGGCCAGCGACGAGCAGGTCGAGCATGTCATTGCTCACCTCGTCGAGCTCGGCATGGACGTGCATCGGTCGAGCGGGGCGTCACGCATCGTACTGGGTGTGGTCGGGAGCGGCAAGGTCGACCCTCGGCTCATTGAGTTGCTCGACGGCGTCCACGAGGTCTTGCGAATCAGCGAACCGTACAAGCTGGCGAGCCGCACCTTCAAAGCCGAGGACACCGTGATCGTCAGCGGCGACGTGCGCATCGGCGGTGACGAGGTCATCGTGATGGCCGGGCCGTGCTCGGCCGAGACCGAAACGCAGGTCAACAGCAGCGCGGCCGCGGTCAAGCGCGCTGGGGCAAAGGTGTTGCGCGGGGGCGCGTTCAAGCCCCGCAGCTCGCCGTACAGTTTTCAGGGCCTCGGCGAGCAGGGCTTGCAGATGCTCCGCTCGGCCGCCAATGCGCAGGACTTGAAGTTGATCACCGAGGTGATGGACATCAGTCAGATTGAGGTCATCGACAAGTACGCCGACTTTTTTCAGGTTGGCGCGCGCAACATGCAGAACTTCACCCTCCTGCGCGAGCTTGGCCGCACGCGCAAGCCCGTAATGCTCAAGCGCGGCATTTCCGCGACGATCGAGGAGTGGCTGCTGTCCGCGGAATACATACTGTCGGGGGGCAATACTCAGGTCATGCTCTGCGAGCGCGGCATCCGCACGTTCGAGAGCGCCACACGCAACACGCTCGACATCTCGGCGATTCCGGTGGTCAAGCAATTGAGCCACCTTCCGATGTTTGTCGACCCCAGCCACGGCACCGGTCGGCGCGACAAGGTCGGTGCCATGGCGCGGGCGGCAGTCGCGGCGGGTGCCGACGGGCTGATCATCGAGGTGCATTGCGACCCGGACCGCGCACTCAGCGACGGTGCGCAGTCGATGTTCCCGGGGCAATTCGATCGCCTCATGGCAGAACTACGCATCATTGCGCCGGCCATTGGCCGAAGCATCTGCCTGGAGCCGGTGGCGCGCCGGGGTTGGGCGCGATAGCCCGCCGATGCCTGGCCTTCAGCGCCGTGATGACAATGTCGATTAGTTGCGCGTGAAAATTGCGATCGTCGGACCAGGACTCATTGGACGGTCCGTTGCCTTGGCTGCGCGGCGGGCGCAGACGCAGAACGAGATCGTCGAGGTTGACCGCGACGACTCCATCGACGCCCTAGCCGGCGCCGCGGTCATCGTTCTGGCGACGCCGGTGGACGTTATTCTCGAGCGCCTGCGCAACGTGTCCGAGGCGTTTCCCGACGCCGTGGTCCTCGACACCGGCAGCACCAAGAACGCGATCGTCGCCCGCGCGCGCGAGGCGCGGCTTGGCAACTTCGTCGGCGGTCACCCGATGGCGGGAGCGGCCAGCACGGGACCTGACGGCGCACGCGCGGACCTCTTCGACGGCAAGACATGGTTCCTCGTCCCGGGTGCGGCAACCCAGGCCGCCGCCGCCGTGGCGCGCGACTTTGTCCGCAGCCTGGGCGCCACCCCGGTGTTATTCGATGACGACGGTGGGGAGCACGATCGCGTGATGGCGGCCGTCAGCCATCTGCCGCAAGTGGTGGCGTCCGCATTGATGGCGGTTGTCGGTGATGCCGTCGGGAAACCGGGGCTGCAATGCGCGGGCAGTGGCCTTCGAGACATGACGCGGCTTGCGGCGAGCCGCGCCTCGGTGTGGGAGAGCGTGCTCGCCTCGAACCAGGCGCAGCTGCGGCCGCTCCTATTGACTATGGCCGACGCCCTGCGCGGCATGGCCGACCGACTGGACGACACCGAGACGGTGCGGCGGCTTTTCGAGGTCGCGGCCCACCACCGCCGTCAACTGGACTAGCGCGCGGTCTCGAAGAGCCACACATCCGTCGCGAGCGTCACCTCGAGCGGCTTCAGCGCATCGATGCGATCGATCAGGCTGCGTCGTGCGCCGCGATATGTCCCACGCAGGAGGTCGACCAAGGCGTCTGGTTCGAGGCGGTGTGTGGCGCGCAGTGAAAATCGCTCAACCAGCGCAAACCACGGGAGGTGCTCGGCCGTGAGCGCCTCGGAACGATCGTGCCGGACCCCGTGACCCTGGACGGACTCACGCAGCTCGATGAGATCATCTCGACCCGGAACGCCAATCAGCAGCCACCCTTTGCGTGTCAGCACGCGTGCGCACTCGGCGGGATTGCGGCGGCCATGCAGCGAGAGCACCAGGTCGACGCTGCGATCGAGCAGCGGCAAACGTCGATCGGCGTTGGCCACGACCCATGTCACGTCAGGAAACGCGCGTATCGCGTGCGCGACGGCCGACGTGGACAAATCGATGCCAACGCCACTGATCCGACGAGCGGCCGCAAGCGCGCCAAGCACGTTACCGCCCCCGGCGCCGAGTTCGGCCACCACGGCGCCGTCAGTTAGCCTCAAGGCCGCGGCGCGTGCGACGAATCCGTCGACGATCTGGCGGCCGACGCCGGCGGCGAGCAGGCGTGATCGAGCCGCAACCGCCTCCTTTGCATCCCCGGCGGCCAGCGTCCGACGATCTTGCGGCTGCAGCAGGTTGACGTATCCGCTGCGCGCGACGTCGTAGGCATGACCCCGGGTACACGTAAGCACCGGCCCGCGCGCCTCGAGCCACAGGCCACAGTCGCGAACCGTGCAGGCGAGGGGAGGAGACGGCTTCAGCAACGTTGCAATTTACCAGCGGTCAAAGTCAAATACGGCAGCATGATAGACCCGCTACCCATAAGGAAAATCCTGCACCGCGGCCTCTTCGCGTTCAGTCTGGTCGCCGCGGCGTATCTCGTGTTGCTGGCGTATCCTCAGCCGCTCTTTGCGTATCAACTGAATCACGCCGGCATCACCGTCCACGCCACGACACCCATTCCCGACGCGATGCGCACGACCCTCGATCGCGTGCGTGCACGCCTCGATCGCACCCCCCTGGTCGATCCCTCCCAACCGCAGCGAGTGTTCATCTGCAGCCCACCATGGCTGTTTACGTTCTTTGCCCGCAACAACTACCGCGTCGGCGGCCTCGCCGATGTGTTCCTGGGCCAGAACGTGTTTCTCAGGCAGAGTGACATGGCCAGCGATCGCTTGATTTCCCCAGGGGGGCAACCCGTCGCTGCCGATCGGCCGCTGTCGTATTTCATGACCCACGAGCTGATGCACATCGCGCAGGCGCGTCACCTCGGCCGACTCCGGTACGCCCGCCTGCCGCGGTGGACCGACGACGGCTATGCCGACTACGTTGCGCGTGACTACGATCTGGCCGTGGCACTGCAGAAACTCAAAGACGATGCGCCTGAACTGGATCCGGATCGCTCCGGCCTCTACATCCGTTACCACCTGATGGTCGCGTATCTGATCGAGAAGCGGGGGATGGACGTATGGACGCTGCTGGAGCGCCCGCCGAACCAGTCAGCGCTGGAACGGCAACTGGCTGCGCTACCGACGTGGTGATCAGACCCCATGAACGCGCGGTCGTGCCCCTACGGTACGGCCGTCGTCACTGGCGTCCCCGCGACGGGCTCATCCTTCCGCTCAGCCACCTTCCAGTCGAGGCCGCGCGTGTGCTTCATCAACCAGGTGATCTCTTCCGCATCCCGCATCCGAATGTGATGTGGCTCCCGAAAGCCGTGCGGCTCACGCGGGAAGCGAATGAAGCGTGAGACCACGCCGCGGTCTTTCAAGCCCTGATAAAACATCATGCTCTGGCCGATGGTGCACGTTTCGTCTTCTTCACCGTGCAGCAGCAACGTCGGTGTGGTGACCTTGTCGATGTAGCTGTACGACGACTGTCTGCGATACCCCTCGGGGTTGTCCCATGGTGTGCCACCGATGTACCAGAGACGGACGTCGTGGTTAAAGCCCATGGCATACTCCGACGCCCAGTCCGCCACCATCGCGCCCAGCGCCGCCGCCTTGAATCGCGTCGTCTGCGTCACCGTCCAGCCGCCCAGAATGCCGCCATAGCTCCAGCCACGTATGGCCATTTGACCCGGGTCCGCGATGCCCTGGGCGATAACCGCATCGACACCGGTCATCGCATCCCAATAATCGCCCCCGCCAATGTCCTTGATATTGCCGCGCAGCAGCGAGTCGCCGTAGGACGTGCTGCCGCGGACATTTGGCTCGAGCACCGCCCAGCCCAGTGCGGCGTAAACGTGATTGATGCCGCGGAACGACGTGCCCCAGACACCGGCGGGCCCGCCGTGAATA
>JACCSI010000728.1 GCA_013813075.1 Acidobacteriota bacterium
GTGTGGGGCAGCGGCCAGCAGCGCCGCAACCTGCTGCACGGCGCCGACGCCGCGTACGTGATGCTGCGGGTGATTGAAAGTGGCGCCACCGGTCCGGTGAATATCGGCTATGAAGACGATACCAGCGTCGCCGAGTTGGTTGACCTCGTGTGCGACGTCACCGGGCGTCACCCCGAGGTCGTCTTCGATGTGGCGAAGCCCGATGGGCAAGCGAGGAAGTCAGCAAACGCAGACTTGCTACGCTCGCTGACCGACAGCTATCGTCCGCAGATTACGCTGCGCGCCGGCATCGAGGACATGCTGCACTGGTACGAGCGGCGGTTTACTGAACGCCCGTCCGCTTAACGAGACGCGCGACCAATCGCCACAACGTGTCCGGCTGCCGCCTTGGCGCGCGCCTCTGGAAGACCGGCCTCGGCCAGCAGCTTGCGCACATCCCCGTCCAGCTGAGTGAGACGGGCGTCGTCCAAGCGTCCGCGGCTGGCGACGAAGAGTAGCTCCGAAAGTCGTCGTTTCGCGTTGCCAAGGCCTTTGGCAGCGGGCTGCGTGGCGTCAAGCTCGCGAGACAGCGCGTCAATGTGCGTGCGCGCCGCGCGCTTTTCATTGCCGATTTTGAACAAGTCGTCGGCAAATTCCGCTGCCGCGTTCGGGCCGCGATCGACGATGTTCTGAATGTCTCGTTCGACGTCGCCGAGGTTTGCTGCCAGCTCCGACGTCAAATTCACCCCGGCATACCCCTCGACACTCCGAGCGGCTGGAGGTGGCGGTGTGACCTTAGCACCCGGTGGTGCAGCCGCGGCCGGACCAGAGGGTGGATTGGCGGCTGGCGCGGGTCTCGTGCCTGCAGGAGCCGTCTCGGGTGAGCCGCATCCGGCGACAAACAGCGTGGCGGCCGCTACACACACGACGACAGGCACAAAAAGTGAGAGTCTGAACATCCCTGTATTAGAGCACCGACCGCGGGCCGCGCGCCAGATGCGCAGCCAGCACGACCGCCTCGACCATGCTGCCGGCATCAGCGACCCCGCGACCGGCAATGTCGAACGCAGTTCCGTGATCCACCGACGTGCGAATGATCGGCAGGCCGATCGTGACATTCACGGCCTGACCGAACGCGACGACCTTGATCGGAATGAGTCCCTGGTCGTGGTAACACGCCACCACGACGTCGAACTCGCCGCGCATCGCGCGGGTAAAGACCGTGTCGGCCGGCCATGGGCCGGTGGCATCGATCCCTCTGCCACGCGCGCGCGTCACCGCCGGCCGCACCACGAGCTCGTCCTCGTCACCGATCAAGCCCGCTTCGCCGGCATGCGGATTCAATCCGGCTACCGCAATACGGGCCGCCGGTATCCCAAACCGCGGCATCCAGGCGGCGGTGAGTGAGATGGTGTCGAACAGCCGCTCTTCGGTCAGCAACGAAGGGACCTGGGCGATCGGCACATGCACAGTGGCGAGCACGACCAGCAGCTTGGCACTGTAAAACATCATGGCGACACGTTCGACGCCGCAGAGGTGCGCGAGTAAATCGGTGTGCCCTTTCCACGGCAGACCCGCTTGTGCGAACGCGAGCTTGTTGACCGGCGCCGTGGCGATCGCATCGATGTCACCGGCTCTGGCCGCTCCCACGGCTTTGACGATGACGTCGTACGCCGCACGGCCCGCCTCTGCCGACAATACGCCGTGTTGAATCGACAGTCCAGGAGAGACGTCGAAGATGATCGGCTCGCAGACCGCGCGGACGCGCGGGTGTTGTGCCGCTTTCGTGACGATCTCCGGACCAATGCCTGCTGGATCGCCGACTGTGAGCGCCACGCGAGGGAGGCTCATGCGAGATGGAATCCGTGAGTTAGATCTGCAGTGCCAGCCACTCGCTGACGACCTTCGTACCAGCGTTCCGTTCCAACGCCATCATCGCTCGGTCGACAGCGCTAAACGCGTCACGGGCACGCGTTCCGGTAAAGGCGCGGGTGAGCCCGCGGAGTTCATCAGACAAGGTGGGATTCGCCAGGGCACATCGATCGACGCCGCTATTGAGCAGTTCGATATCGCGAAGCATCGACGCCAGCGACTGCAATACCAACGCGACGTCCGCGCGCGGCCGATCTTTTTTTGGCGCTTCCGTCGCCACCACAGCGGCGGCCTGCAGCCGCGGTGCGACTGCCAGACCGGACGCCGTTTGGCGAAGCAGTAGAAGCGCCGTCTCTCGCAGGACGCCCATGTCCGTGGAACCGAGCGCCAGCGCCTGACCGACGCTTCCGTCCGCGAACGCCGCCGCATCGCGGGCGTCACCCTCTGAAAACTGGTGCTGGTCCACAAGCACCCGTACTACGTCGGCAACCGTGAGGCGGCTGAAACGCAGTCGAATACATCGTGACCTGACGGTAGGCAGCAGGCTGCCGGGCACCGCGGTGGTCAGTATGAACACCGTTCCGGGAGGGGGTTCCTCGAGCGATTTCAAGAGTGCGTTCTGCGATGCGGGTTCCAGCGTGTCCGCGTCGCGGAGCAGCACCACACGGCGTTGCCCTTCGAACGGTTTGAATCCGGTCGAAGCAAGCACCTCGCGAATGACATCGATCTTGATCGACGCGCGATCGTCAGGCTCGATAGCGAATACATCCACGTGGACGCCACGA
>JACCSI010000515.1 GCA_013813075.1 Acidobacteriota bacterium
ATGTGACCGGCTCGCTGCACCTGGGCGAAGGCGTCGAGATGATTATGCCGGGCGACAACACGCAGATTAGCGCCGAGTTGATTGCGCCGACGGCGCTCGAAAAGGGCGCGCGCTTCGCGATTCGCGAAGGCGGCCGCACGGTTGGCGCCGGCACGGTTACGGAAATCATCGAGTAGTTCAAAGTTACGAGTTCAACGTTGCGGGAACCCCCAGCGTTGAACTTGGTTTGAACTGCGACTCGGTTGAACTTCGAACTTTGAGCTGAACTGGGAATAAGCGATGAGAGACATCATTCAAATGGCATGCGGCGAGTGCAAACGCCGCAACTACAGCACGACCAAGAACAAAAAGAAGACGACCGAGCGGATCGAGCTGAGCAAGTTTTGCCCGTTCTGCCGCAAGCACACGCCGCATAAAGAGCAGAAGTAACGCGGGAGTATGGTCCCGCGCCCTCGCGGCGAGTACAGGCCAGTAGTTCAATTGGTAGAGCACCGGTCTCCAAAACCGGGAGTTGGGGGTTCGAGTCCCTCCTGGCCTGCCAAACTGCCGGCTGAGAGCCGCGAGCCGTAACGCTGCAAGAACAACGCTGAAAGCAACGAGCGGTAGCGAGTTTATGGCGATTGAGAAGAGCGATCACACGAGCGACGAGAAGACCGGACTGCGTGGCCCGCTCGGCTGGTGGGGGCGGATGTCGGAGTTCATCCCCGAGGTTCGGAACGAGATGAAGCGGGTGACCTGGCCCTCGCAGCGCGAGGTCTACGCCACGACGGTTGTCGTCATTCTCACGGCCAGCTTCTTTGGCCTCTACTTGTTCGGGGTGGATCTCTTGTTGAGCGCGTTCGTGCAGCAGATCTTTCGGAAGTTCGGTGCGGCGTGATGACCGAGGTGACGGAGAAAAACTGGTACATCGTGCACACCTACTCGGGCTTTGAGAAGAAGGTGTCCGAGTCGCTGCAGCAGCGTGTCCAGGCGTACGGGCTGCAGGATGAAATCGGCGAGGTGCTGATTCCGACCGAGGACGTGATCGAGATGCGCGGGGGCAAGAAAGTGGTGTCCTCGAAGCGATTCTTCCCCGGCTACATCCTCGTCGAGATGAACATGACCGACAACGCGTGGCACGTGGTCAAGAACACGCCGAAGGTCACCGGGTTTGTCGGCGCCGGCGCCAAGCCGACGCCCTTGACCAAGGACGAGGTCGAACAGATCTTGACGCAGGTCCGCACGGCAGCCGAGAAGCCAAAGCCGAAGTACAGCTTCGACAAGGGCGATCAGGTTCGCATCAACGAAGGGCCGTTTGCAGGCTTCAACGGCAGCGTCGACGAGGTCAACACCGACAAGAACACCTTGAAGGTCATGGTCACGATCTTCGGTCGTTCCACACCGGTCGAGTTGGATTTCTTGCAGGTGGAAAAACTGTAATGGCGAAAAAAGTTCAAGCGATGGTGAAGCTCCAGATCGCCGCAGGCAAGGCCACCCCGGCCCCTCCCGTCGGCACGGCGCTCGGTCCGCACGGCGTCAATATTATGGACTTCTGCAAGTCGTTCAACGCGCGCACCGCGAAGGACGAGGGCCTGATCATTCCGGCGGTCGTCACGGTCTACTCGGATCGGTCGTACACCTTCATCACCAAGACGCCCCCGGCGTCAATTCTGCTGAAGCGTGCGGCCAACCTGGCCAAGGGGTCGGCGGAGCCCAACAAGAACAAGGTCGGCACCGTGACGGCCAAGCAAGTCGAAGACATCGCGAAGTTGAAGATGCCTGATCTCAACGCGGGCTCGCTCGAGGCGGCGATCAAGACCGTATCCGGCACCGCCCGTTCGATGGGGCTGGACGTGGTTGGGTAGGGACCACGCGTTCAGGGTTGACGGTTGAAGTTCACAGCAACTTTGACGTCAACTGTGCATTGAACTTTGCCCTGAATAACTTTCACGCGAAGCAGTGGGAGGCCGCGCAAGTGGCCGACAGCACCACCAAGGGGGAGCATGAGAACACACGGCAAGAAATACACGGCGGCCCGACAGCAGGTCGAAGACCGTCCGTACGCGCTGGACGAAGCCGTCCCGCTGGTTCAGAAAATCAAGTTCGCGCAGTTCGACGAAACCGTGGCGCTGTCGATTCGTCTGGGCGTTGATCCCAAGCATGCCGACCAGATGGTGCGTGGCACCGTCGTGCTGCCGCATGGCCTCGGGAAGTCGAAGCGCGTGCTGGTCATCGCCGCCCCGGACAAGCAGAAAGAAGCCCAGGAAGCCGGCGCCGACATGGTTGGCGGTGAGGAGCTGGTTGACAAGATCGCCGGCGGCTGGGTCGACTTCGACGCGGTGGTGGCCACGCCTGACATGATGCGGGTGGTTGGCAAGCTCGGGAAGGTGCTCGGCCCGCGCGGCCTGATGCCCAATCCAAAAACCGGCACGGTCACGCCGAACGTCGCGCAGGCGGTCAAGGAAATCAAGGCCGGTAAGGTCGAATTCCGCGTCGATAAGACCGGGATCGTCCACGCCCCGGTCGGCAAGACGTCGTTCCCGCCGCAAAGCCTCGTCGAAAACGCCTCGGCCTTGCTCGAAAGCATCGTCAAGGCGAAGCCGCCCGCAGCGAAGGGCAAGTACTTCCGCAGCATCACGGTCTCATCGACGATGGGCCCTGGCGTCAAAGTCGATGAAAGCCGCGTTGATACCGCGGTGAAGCGCTAGGAGAGCGGACCACCATGGCAGTGACACGAGCCGACAAGGAAGCCGAGCTCCAGATGCTCGAAGGCGTCTTTCAGGGCAGCGATGCTGCGATTCTGATCGACTACAAGGGGATCAACGTTCCCCAGGTCACCGAGCTTCGCGCGCAGCTGCGCAGGGTGCGCGCCAGCTACAAAGTGATCAAGAACTCGCTGGCGACGCGGGCGCTGAAGGGCACCGATTTCGAGCCGTTCGCGCCGCACTTCGTGGGCACGACGGCGATCGCGTTTACCGAAGAAGATCCGGTGGCGCTCGCCAAGACGCTGACCGCGTTCATGAAGAACGCGCCGACGTTGAAAATCAAGGCAGCGGTGGTGCAGGGCCGGGCGATTCAGCCGGCCCAGGTCACTGA
>JACCSI010000518.1 GCA_013813075.1 Acidobacteriota bacterium
ACAAATTAGAGAAGCGGGTACCCTTTTTGGCCACGACGGCAAGCATCACACCGTTCATCGGTTTGTTCGGCACGGTGTGGGGCATCATGATCGCCTTCTTCGAGATCGGTCAGCAAGGCTCGACCGATTTGGCCGTGGTCGCCCCCGGCATCGCCGACGCGCTCATTGCGACGGCCCTTGGACTGTTTGCCGCGATTCCCGCGGTCTATTTCTATAACCACTTCACCACCAAGGTGAAGTATTACGCGTCCGAGATGGACGACTTCGCGCTCGAGTTCTTGAATATCGCGGAAAGGAACTTCACCTAAATGCCGAAGGTGATGGCGATGCCTGACGGTCCATCCCGTGGGCGGCGCGGACGTCGGGTGTCCACCACCCTTGCCGAGATCAACGTCGTACCGATGGTAGACGTCATGCTGGTGCTGCTGATCATCTTCATGGTGGCCGCGCCACTGCTCCAGCGCGGTGTCGAGGTCAACCTTCCGGTGGCTCGCCAGACCCAGAAGATGAGCGAAGAGCGCGTCTATATCACGGTGCCACTCAGCTATCAGAAAGATAGCCGAGTGTTTCTCGATGAGGAAGCCGTGTCACTGGATTTCCTCGCGGAGCGTATTCGGCAGGCGATGATCAGCAAGGACCAGAAAGAGGTGTTCCTGCGCCCGGACGGCGGTGTGCGGATGCAGGAAGTCCTCGATGTCATGGACCGCCTCAAGGAAGGCGGTATCGAGCGCGTGGGCATCGTCGCGCTGCAGCGGGCTCCCCGGTAGTGGACAGCGTTTCGCAGGTTCTCGTGGCTCGATCGCAGGACGCCGACCGCCTCCAAGGCACGTTGGGCGCGTCGCTCCTTGCGCATCTCGCGCTCCTTGCCGTGGTGTTCTTCCTGCCAGCCACCTGGTTTGGCGATGTCGAGCAGGCGCCGGAAGTGGTGATGACGATCAGTCTTGGGGGCCCGGTGGGCCCACGCGACGGCGGTATGACGCAGATGGGGGGGCGACCTGTGCAGGCGGTAGCCGACGCCAAGCGCGCCATCGAGCCGGTGCGCGCCCCGGCCGCTGCGGCGCCGGAGATGATCGAGCCGAAGAAGACGGCGCCAAAAAAAGCGGAAGCCAAAGTCACCGAATCGGCAAAAACGCCCGCGGGTCGCACGCCCACCAAGGGCGACGAGGTACGCAAAGGAAGCGCGGTCTCGGCGGAAAGCACGGCGCGCGGGCAAGGGTTTGGCTTGTCTTCCGGCGGCGGCGGGACTGGCAGTTTCCTCGACACCGCAGATTTCTGCTGCCCCGAATACATCGCGATGATGCTCGATCGCATTCGGAGTCAGTGGGATCCGCGCCAGCAGGCCGTCGGCACCGCCATGGTGAAATACACCATCCAGCGCGACGGCACCATTACCGGTGTCGTTGTCGAGAAATCGAGCGGTTATCCGACCCTTGACTTCATGTCGCAGCGTGCGGTTCAGGCGACGCGACAACTGCAGCCGCTGCCGGCGGCATTCACCGAACCTCTGCTTACGGTCCACCTTGCATTCAACTACGAGCGCCAATGATTAGACGCACCGCCCTTTCTTTCCTGATTCCAGTCGTGAGCTCGATAGGCGTCATGTTGGCGCAACAGCCCACGCCGACGGGGGGGAATCAAACGCCCCCTCCGCAGCAGCCGAGCTCGATTGGCGTCAGCATCAGCGGCGACTCTGGATCGGCGCCGCGCATGGCGGTGCCGGACTTCATCGCGCTATCAAGCGACGCCGAAACGCAAGCCATCGCGCGCACGATTGGCCAGGTGCTGTGGGACGACCTGAACTACGAGCGCGAGTTCTACATGATTCCGCGCGACACCTACAACTCGATTGCCGCGCCAGCGTCGATCGCTGACCCGCCGTTTGATCGGTGGCGGGAGTTGGGCGCTGACGGTCTGATCATGGGTTCGGTAGCTAAGGCCGGTAACACCGTCCGCGTCGAGATGCGCCTGTATCGGGTGCCGACGCGGCAACAAGCCTTTGCCCGCGAATACAGCGGTGCTGCCGCCAACGCGCGTGTGTATGCGCACACCATCTCTGACGAAGTGCACCAGTCGCAGCGCAACCTGCGTGGCGTGGCGCGAACCAAGCTGACGTTTGTGTCCGACCGCGATCGACAGCGTGTGGTCAAGACCGTGGAAAACCGCGAAGTCAAAGAGGTCTACATCGCCGACTACGACGGTGCCGGACATCGGCGCGTGACCGCCGGTGCCCAACTCAACAACTCGCCCACCTGGTCGCCAGACGGTCGCGCCATTGCTTACACGTCCTGGCGCACCGGCTTCATGGATGTGTTCGTCTCCCGCATCTACGAGGGGACGATGTCGAACCCGGCGAAGGGCACGCCGTCGGCGCAGAATTACCTGCCAATGTATTCGCCCGATGGGACCAAGCTCGCCTTCACGTCCAACCGCGACGGGAACCCGGAAATCTACGTGATGAACGCCGATGGTAGTGGTATTCGCCGGCTGACAAACCATCCGTCGATCGACGTTACGCCAACCTGGTCTCCGACCGGCACGCAGCTGGCGTTTACCTCGGAGCGCAGCGGCACACCATCCATCTATATTGTTGGCGCCGATGGCCTGGGTCTCCGGCGCATCACTTTTGAAAACTCCGACCGCGCCACGTGGTCGCCGGCGCCGCGCAACGAGCTGGCATACACCGCCCGCACCGGCCCCGGGTATGACATCAAGGTGTTGAACCTGGCAAGCAGTGAGACACGACAGTTGACGTTTGGCGAAGGCACCAACGAAAGCCCGGCGTGGGCTCCCAACGGTCGTCATCTGGCCTTCACGTCGACGCGATCCGGCCGCACGCAGATTTTTACGGTGGACTACGACGGTCGAAACATCCGTCAGCTCACGCGCGACGGCAACAATCAGCAACCGCACTGGTCGCAATAGAGAGGTCAGGCGTTCGAGTCACACCATTTGCACGCCTTGCTCGGCGTCTGACCGAATCGAACGCGGCCACCAGGTGGGGCTTCGCGGCCGCCCCCGCAGTCTGAAATGAACATTGCGAGAAAAGGGATGAAGATGAAACGAAGAGCAATGCTGGTCGTGATGGTGACCTTGATGGTCGCGGTGACTGCTGGAGCGTGCGCCAAGAAGAAGGTCATACCGGTGGCGCGACCGAATCCCGGGCCGACGAGCACGGCGAACACCAATCCGCCTCCGGCACCGCCGGAACCGGTCGCTGAGCCGACGGTGGTGCCGCCCATGCCAGTGATAGAGGAAAATATCGGATCGAAGTCGCTCGACGACCTCAACCGCGACTCGCCCCTCAAGCCGGTCTTTTTTGACCTCGACAGTGCTGAACTGAACAGCTCGAACCAGTCGACGCTTCAGGAAAACGCGACGGTGCTCAAACAGTTCGGCACCTGGCAGATTACCGTCGAGGGCCATTGCGACGAACGGGGCTCGGCTGAATATAACCTGGCGCTGGGTGAACGTCGGGCGCTGGTCGCGCGTGACTACCTCATCTCTCTTGGCATTCCCGCCACGCGTGTCCGTACCGTCAGCTACGGCAAAGAATTTCCTTTCGATCCCGGCCGCGACGAGGGGGCATATGCTAAGAACCGTCGTGCCCACTTCGTGATAACGTCACGGTAATCGGCGCGCGAAGCCGGCACACCAGCGCTGTCGCAGAGAGATAATCAAGTATGAGAAAGATCGTGTTGCTCGTGGCTGCGGCTGTCGCCGTGGCCTCGCCTGTCAGCGCGCAGAACAAGCGCGAGATGCAGATGATGGCCGACATCCGAATGCTGCAGGAACAGAACCAGCAGCTGCAGGTGACGCTGGCCGCCATCACCGAGCAGTTGCAGGCAATCAACGGCCGCTTCGACGAACAGGCCAACGCCACTCGCAAGTCGTTCGCCGATCAGGGCCTCAAAGTCGATCAGTTCGCGAGCGAACTGCGCGTGGTGCGCGAAGGTGTGTCCGACAGCAACGTCAAGATCGGCCAACTGTCGCAAGAGGTCGAAGCGCTGCGGCTGTCGATTCCACAATACGCACCACCGGCGGCGCTCCCTGCGGATGCGACCGGAAACCCCGCGCCGATGCCGACGACCGGTGAACCAAACCCCTCCGCCACTCCCCCGCCGGCGCCCCTGCCCGCCGGGCCAGGGA
>JACCSI010000020.1 GCA_013813075.1 Acidobacteriota bacterium
TCCTGAAACCGCCTCGGTTGAAGGCACGCCAGACCGTGGGCTTGATCAACCCGGCTGGCGCCACCTACAACCCAATCGACCTCGACATCGTGCGCGAGTCTCTGCTTGCGATGGGGCTGAACGTCAAAGTCGGAGCGCACGTGCTTGCGCGTCACGGTTACCTGGCTGGCCGCGACCACGAACGGGCCGCTGATGTGAACGCGATGTTCAAGGACCCCGGCGTGCATGCCGTCCTCTGCGTCCGCGGCGGCTGGGGATGCGCGCGTATCCTGCCGATGATCGACTATGACGCGATCCGGCGGCAGCCGAAGATTCTGCTTGGCTACAGCGACATCACGGCGCTGCACACAGCGATTCACGCACGCACCGGGCTGGTCACGTTTCACGGGCCGGTCGGCATATCGCGTTGGAACAAGTTCAACGTCGACTGGATCAAGCGTGTCCTCTTTGATGCCGAGGCCGTCACCCTGCAAAACGAGCGCGCGTTCGATCCTGACGATTCACTCACGCAGGTTGAAAACCGGATTCGCACACTCACCGCCGGTACCGCACGCGGGCGGATGATCGGCGGCAACCTCACCGTGTTGACGGCGATTCTCGGCTCGAGCTATCTGCCCGAGTGGAAGGGCCGCATCCTGTTCCTCGAGGACGTGCAGGAAGCGCCGTATCGCATCGACCGGATGTTGACGCAGTTGAAGCTGGCCGGCATCCTCGACCAGGTGAGCGCGGTGGTATTTGGCACCTGCGATGACTGCTCGCCTGGGCAGGGCTATGGATCCTTGACGCTCGAAGACATTCTTATCGACCATCTCCAACCGCTCGGCGTGCCGGCGTGGCATGGCGCGATGATTGGTCACATCGAGAAGCAGTTCACAGTGCCGATCGGCATCGACGCCGAGGTCGATGCCACTAAGGGCACGATCAGGTTGCTCGAACCCGCGGTGCGGTAACGGCCTCGCCCAGCCGTTGCCGACCGATTCGCACCCGCACTTTGCACTGTTACTTCTGCACGCGCTCGCCTCGTTTCACCCATTCGTTCCAGCCGCCCAGCAGCGTCTTGACGTTGGTCAGGCCGAACGCTTCCATATCCAGCGCCGCACGGGCGCTCGTGGCCTCGGCCACTCAAGCACAGTAGGTCACGAGCAGCCGCTTTTCCTTCTTCCACTGGTCCACATGCTTCGGGATGTGGTCAAACGGCACGTTGATGGCGTCCGGCATGTGGCCTTCCGCAAACGACTGCGGGTCGCGCACGTCGATGAGCACGACCTGTTTCTTGGCCATCAAGGCCTTGACTTCATCAATGCTGATACGCGGCACGCTGCGGACAGCCTGTGCGGCGGCGGCGATGCCAACGCAGGTGAGGACCGCAACGAGCGCGAAACCGGTAACTCGAGTCTTCATGCCAATACTCCCGGGTGAATATCCCCGCCAACCTGCTTATCAGACGCTGATGAACCATCGGCAGTGTCGGCCCACCGCGCAGCCGCCGTCGGCCACCTCGTTCAAATAGTACCCGGTGCCTCCCCGACGCCGCACGGCTTACTTCTGCCTACTTCCCAGCCACGCGTCTCTGAACTCCTGCTGCTGCGGAGTCAGTGTGCCGCCCGTTTGCTCCACGAGGACGATTTCCAAGCGTGGGTCTTCTTCAAACGTGATCGAGCTGTTGATCGTCTCACCGCTGCGCCGGACGAAGCGGATCGTCGCTTGGACGCCTGGCTTATGTTTGGCGAGCAGCTGGTCAAGGGCCTGCTGCGACGTCACGTTGACGCCGTCGATGGACACGATCAGGTCGTCGCGGTTGACACCGGCTCTGTAAAGCGGGGAATCGAACGCGACGGCGCTGCCGACGCGGCCACCGCCACCGCCCTGGAACGTCAGCTGCTGCGCGCCGGCGAAGTAGGCACGGCCCTCGTTGCGCGTGCGCAGAACAAGACCGGCACGCGCGAACAACGGACCATAGTCGACGATGTCGTGGCCCTGAATGTAGCGAGAGAAGAACGTCTGCGCAAACTGCTTGTCGCCGCTGACCTCCGCCAGCACGTTCCGCAAATCGTCCATTGTGTATGTTGTCGCCACCATTCCCGGCACCTTCTGTCCGGGGCGCCCGTATTTGGCCCAGAGCGCCCGCATGTAGGTGTCCAACGTGGTCCGGCCGTTCGATCGCTCGCGCAGCGAAAGATCCAGACCGAGACCAATCGCCGCGCCGTAGGTGTAGTAGGAGATGAATGTGTTCTCCCAATTGGTGCGATCGATGGCGGCCGCGGCGTCAACAAACGGCGCCAGGCGGCTCATGTCTTCGGCTGTGCGGAGACGCCGACCGGGACTGAGCTGGACGGCATTAATGGTGCCGGCGAAGCTCCCCAGCGTCCCCTCGAGTGGCGTCAGCCCGGCGCGGCGCATCAGCAAAGCGTCGTAGTAGCTCGTGAAGCCTTCGCCAAGCCATAGCTCGCCGGACACATCGGCCTCCTCGAAATTGAACGGCTCGATATCACGCGCGCGGATGCGTTCCATGTTCCACGCATGAAAGAACTCGTGCGCGACCGTACCCAGCAACCCGCCGCGCTGACCGGGGTTGCGCAGTGCGCCGGGGCCGGACAGGATGGTGCTGTTGCGGTGCTCCATGCCGTCGCCACTTGCCCACGGCAGATAGTCCGACAGGAACGTGTAGGTGTTGTTTTCAAACTGCGGAAACTCCCCAAACACCGCCATCGATTCCCGCACGATCTTCTCGGCGTCCCTCGCAAATGCGTCGGCGTCGGCGTCGCTGCCATCGTGGTGTAACGCAACGCGAAACTGCGGTGCCCCGCCGCCGGCGTCGGCGACGGTGAACGTGCGCAGAGTGTGGGCGCTGAACTCGGCTGGACTGTCCATCAAATAGTGGAAGTTTGGCGCCGTGAACGTCAATGGATCTTCAGTCGGGTACAACTGCGTCGCCACACGCCAGGTCCGGCCGGCCGGCTGCTCGAAGCGAACACGGGCGGAACGCGCCTCGAAGCCGCGCGCCCACATCAATGTGGCCGGCATATTCATGTGTGCGTGGGTGTCATCGACGCTCAGGTAGGTGCCGTCGACGCGATCACCAAACACACGATACGTCGCCACGACCGTGCCATCGTGCCCGGCGACGTCCCACTGATGCAGGTCAGGGCGCGAGACTCTGAGCGCGACACCGTGGCTGTTGGTCACGCGCACGTCAAACACATTCTTCGCAAACTCGTGCAACGCGTACCGGCCCGGAGACGTTCGGCTCATGCGCAGCCGCAGCGGTCCCGCGGGAACGTCGCTGAATGTCGCTTCCACCTGCATCCAGCGATGTTGAGGTTCGGGAAACGACAGTCGGTAGCTGACGGGTGCTTGCGCCGCGGCAACCGTCGTCACCGCGAGAACGAACGCGGCCGCCAGAACCGTTCGTCGAAAAGGCATGTCGGTAGTGTATGACGCGCTCACCGGAGTGTCTCTTCCGGGGTCAGGTCACGGACGAGGCGCAGGCCAAGGCTGTCACCGCGGTCCTGCGGACGGTGATGATAGCGCAGCGCGCAGCGCGCACTCTCGGCATTGAATCGAAAGCTGCCGCCGCGAATGACCTTCCGGTCCTGGTCGTACCCGTCGTTGGTCCATTCCCACACATTGCCGTGCATGTCGAACAGCCCCCACGCGTTGGGCGGAAACGATCCGACGCGCACGACGGTTTTGCGGTTCGCTCCCGCGGACTGACCGTTCAGCGGCGACTCACCGTTGTAGTTGGCCTCGTCGGTCGACAACAGCGGGCCCGTTGAATATGGCGTCGTCGTACCGGCTCGGCACGCGTACTCCCACTCCACCTCGGACGGCAGGCGAAAACGCGCCTCGGCCGCGCTATTCAATCGGTCGAGAAAGCTGCGCGCCTCGTGCCAGTTGACGTTGACCATCGGCAGGTCGCCGTCGCCGTCGACAGCCTCGCCTGGCGTGACCACGGCGGCCCATTCTCGACGCGTGACTTCGTGTGAAGCCATGTAGAAGGGGCGTGCCAGGCGCACCGGGTATAAGACCTCGTCGTCCTGGTGGCCCGCTTCGGTGGTTGGCGAGCCGGCGACAAACTCGCCTGCGGGAATCAGCGCGAATGACATCTGGGTGGTGGGATCAATCCACCGCGCTGGGAGCTGCTTGGCACACGAACTGAGTGCGCACGCGACGACCACGACGACAGTGGGCGCGCGCACCTACGAACCAAGTCGCGCGTATTCGTTCCGCGCTTCCACGAGTAGCGGCAGGCCGGCATCGGCGGCCTTCCAAATCTCGAACGCCTCTTCGTAGGCCGTTCGCGCCGCGGCGGCTCGTCCTGCGCCGGCATGCGCCCGGCCCAACATGATGCGGATGATGGCCGGCATGGGTGACAAGCTACGCCGTCCGCCGAGACCCGCGAGGGTGTCGAATAGTTTGACGGCCTCGTCCCAGCGCTGTATCCGCAGCGCGGCGACGCCAGCGACGAACATCGTGTCACGCTGCGACGGCTCCATGCCGTTGGCTATGCCCAACTCGTAGGCTTCCGCAGAGCGCCCCTGGGCCAGCGCGGCGAGCGCGCGGACGCTACGCTCTGCTTTTTGCCCGTCCTGCGGCTGTACGGACGATCGATGCGCGAGGGCACGGTCGATGTGCTTTTGCACGAGCGCTTTGTCGCCCAGAACTGCACCGAGCGCCACCATGTCGTCCATGGCGTCGTCGGGTAGTGCCAAATTGGCGCGCAGACGCTCCATCTGCAGCCGCGCCTCGGCGCCACGCCCGGTCAAGGCCTGATCGATCGCGAGCTCCAGGAGTTGCTCCGCCGCCTGGGACAGCCGGTTGGCGTCTTTCACGGCGCGGAACAACTCTTCCGCGAGTCGTGCCGATTCGTGCATCTGCCCCTTGTAGGCGGCCGCCTGAACGCGCGTCGCCAGCATGTCCACCTCGCCGCGTGGGGTCTTTGCAGCCGCAACATGCTCGTCGACCAGTTTCTGGTCGCCCGTAACGGTGCCAATGACGATGAGCGCGGCGCGCGCCCCCAAGTGCTCTTGCAGCTTCAGCACCTCCTCGAACAGCCGCCGCGCATCGGCGTAGCGGTCCTCGTCCAAGTACGCGAAGCCAAGATTGAAGTGGCCGAGCGGTTGACCGGGCGCAAGCCGCACCGCTTCTTCCATGCTCTGGATGGCTTCCTTGATGCGTCCGCTGTTGCGGTAGAGCGACCCGAGGTTGGAGTGGGCAGCGTAGTCGTCAGGATAGGTCGCAAGAAGCAGCCGATACGATTCGATCGCCCTGGCTTGATCCTTTCCAACCGTCGTGTAGTAGCGCGCTTCAATGTAAAACCGCTCGCGCTCGCTGGCTTTCTTTCGGAGCTCGAAAGCGCGCGTCGCCGAGGTCTCAGCCTCCTTATCCTCGCCGACGTTCGTCAGCACCGTTCCCAGCCTGGCGTGCGCCAGGGCGAACTCCGGATCAAGCTCCACGGCACGGCGGAAAAACGGCATGGACTCGAAGTCGCCCTGCGTCCGCCTCGTTGTCATGCCCTGGCTGTACGCTTTCAACGCTTCGAGCGACTTGGTTGTCGCCTGTTCGATGTTCTGGTCGTAGCGCTGCACGGAGGCGAGCGACTCGCCAAGCTTTTCGCGAAACACCGTCGCCGCCTGGCCGAGCGAGGTCAGCACCCCTTCTTTGCCGATCGCCTCCAGCGCCTCTTCGGCGAGCGTCTCGCCGTTGACGCAGTCCTGCGCGCTGAGCGT
>JACCSI010000031.1 GCA_013813075.1 Acidobacteriota bacterium
ATCCAGCGGTTCAGCAGCTCCTCGGGGCGAATACGTTGCCGCCCGAAGTCGTCGACAAGAAAAACGCCGCCGTTGGCTTTGAGCTGAATCGGCGCTTCACAGAACTTCGCCGTCGGGTTGAAGGTGAGGTCCAGCATGTCAAGTGTCAGCTCGCCGCCGACGGTCACGACCGGCCGGCGGATTTTGACCCAACGTCGATCGCGTGGCGCGCTTGTGATAATCGAGGTCAGGTCCTCCTCGCCCTCGACCGAGTCGTGATTGATCGGGTCGAACATCGTCATTGTCTGGCCGTCTACGTCAATGGCATGGGGCACGAACATGTCACCGCCCAGCGTGCGGCCCATGCCCTCGGCGATCACGGTCTTGCCGTTGCCCGGCGCGCCGTAGAGAAACACCGCCTTGCCGGCGTTGATTGCCGGTCCCAGCTGTTCGAGCAGCGAATCCGCAACCACCAGGTGCGAGAAGCCTCGCCCGATCTGTTCGCGATCGACGAAGGGTCGGGCCGCGCGCAGCGCCTTCATCGTGGCGACATAGGTGGCCAGCGGCACCGGCGCCGGTCCTGTGTACTGATTCGCGTCGAGAAAGTGCCGCGTTCGGTCACGCCCCGCATCGGTGAGGGCGTAACGGTAGCCCGCCGTCCCGGTCCCGCCCGCCCCGCGCACCGCGATCAGACGCTCGGCCAGCACCAGGCCAGTGGTCTCGCCGGTGTACAACGCCTTCATCAGGAGCTGCACGATTTGATCGGCGCCGAGGCCCGTTTCTTCGAGAGTGGCGGGCGCCGGCGGCACCAGCATATCGCTGGCGCGATCGAGAGTCGCGACGCTGAGAGTCGTCATGGCTGTGACATCGGACCGAGTACTTCGACAAACTTGATGGCGGCCGGGCCGATGGTCACGACCCAGATCGCCGGAAAGATGCAGAAGACGAGCGGGAATACCATCTTCACGCCGGTCTTCGCCGCCGCCTCCTCCGCGCGCTGGCGGCGCTTGGTGCGGAGGACCTCGGCGTGGATGCGCAGCGACTGCGCCACACTGGTGCCGAAGCGATCGGTCTGTACGAGCATCGCCACGAGCGAGGCGAGATCGTCCACGCCGGTGCGTTCGGCAAGAGCGCGAAGCGCGTCGGTCCGGCCCTTGCCGGCGCGCAGCTCGAGATTGACCAGCCGTAGCTCGTCGGACAGGTTGCGGTGGGCAAATGCGAGTTCTTCGCCGACGCGCTGAATCGCCTGGTCGAGACCGAGCCCCGCTTCAACGCTGACTACCAGCAGATCGAGGGCGTCAGCCAGTCCGAGGCGGATACGATGCTGCCGCCGCTTGGCCATTCGGCCCAGCGCCATGCTCGGCAACAGATATCCGAGTCCACAGCCCGCCAGCGCCAGCGGCAGGTTGGGGCGAATGACGAGCGGTGTGGCGAAGACGCCGAAGAACAGCAGTGCGACACCCAGTCGGATTCCGAAGAACACCGCAATCGCCTCGTGACCGCGATAGCCGGCGCGTACGAGCTTGGTCTGGAGCTTGCCCATCTCTGACTGAGAATGCGGCACGGACCGTCCGACCCGCTTCAGCGTGTCGACGATACGGTCGTATCTCACGGCCGCGCCTGGCGACTTGGCCGGTACACCGGTGAGATCATCCAGGCGACGGCCGATCGCGGTGGCCTGTCCCGGTGACAAGGCCATCGCACCCGCGGTGACGAGCAGGGAGGCAAACGCGAAGGCGAGCAGGGAAAGAATAATGATCATGGCGCTAGACCTCGATCTTGATGACCCGTTTGATCCACAGGTAGCCAAACGTCTGCATCACTACCGCGCCGATCAGCATCGTCTGGCCCATCGACGAGCGAAAGAGCACGTTCATGTGTTCCGGGTTGATGAACGACAGTGCGATCGCCAGCGCCGCGGGCAACGCCAGCAGGACATAGCCGGTGAATCGGCCGTGCGCCGTGTGCACCCGGACCTGGCGCAAGATTTTGAAGCGCTCGCGCACGACGTGCGAGAGATTGTCGAGAATTTCCGACAGGTTGCCGCCTGTTTCGCGCTGGATCAGCACGGCGGTGACGAAAAACCGGACGTCGATGATCGGAATGCGCTCGATCATCGCGTTGAGCGCGTCACGAAGAGGCAGACCGAAGTTCTGTTGCTCGAACGTCTTCTTGAATTCGGTGCCGACCGGCGCGGGTAGTTCGTCGGCGACCATGCTCATCGCCGTCTGAAACGCATGCCCGGCGCGAATCGCGCGCGACAACAGGTCCAGCGCTTCCGGAAACTGCTCTTCGAACCGGCTCATTCGCACCGATCGCTGCCGCAGCAGCCACGCCAGCGGGAGTGGCAGGCCGACCACCGCGCCGGCCACCGGCGCCCACCACTGATGCGTGACCACTGCACCGACAAGGCCGAGCGCGGTGGCGCTCGCCACGGTGTACATCACCATGGCCGCGGGGCTGGTGCGGATGCCGGATTGCTCGATGAGCCGCCCGAGCCACGCACCACCACGAGTGCGCGCGGCGATACGATCGAAGTCCTGCGTCAGACCAGCGGCCTGCCGCGTGACCACCGAACTGGCGCTGGTCGTCGCCGTGGCGGCGGCCTGCGCCGAGACCTCGCGCAGGCGCCGGTCCAGTTGCCGCCGCTTCATGACGTCCGGCAACCGCGACAGGGCCGCGTATGCGCCCAGCACGCCAAGTGTCACGACCACGAACACGGCGAACGCAATCAACATCACCGGATCTCCATGACGCCTTCGAACATGTCGGCGCTGAGGTGAATGCCGGATGTGCGCAGCCGCTCACAGCACTTCGGACGGACGCCGGTCGCGCGGAACCGTCCCACCACCTTGCCGTCCTGTGTGATGCCGAGTTTTTCGAAGGCGAAGATCTCCTGCATCGTGATCACATCGCCTTCCATGCCGGTGATCTCGCTGATGCTCGTCACCTTGCGGGTGCCGTCACTGAGGCGCGTCTGCTGCACCACCAGCTGAATCGCAGAGGCGATCTGCTGCCGCATCGCCCGTTCGGGCAGGTTGGTCGCGCCCATGGCGATCATCGTTTCAATTCTGGCCAGCGCGTCGCGCGGCGTGTTGGCATGTACGGTCGTCAGCGACCCGTCGTGGCCGGTGTTCATCGCCTGCAGCATGTCGAGCGCTTCTTCGCTGCGCACCTCACCGACCACGATGCGATCCGGACGCATGCGCAGCGCGTTGACGAGCAGTTGCCGCTGCTTGACGGCGCCTTTGCCTTCGACGCTCGGCGGACGTGTTTCAAGGCGCACCACGTGCTCCTGGCGGAGCTGAAGTTCGGCCGCGTCCTCAATGGTCACGATGCGCTCGTGCTCGGAGATGAATCCCGACAACACATTGAGAAGCGTCGTCTTTCCGGCGCCGGTGCCGCCGCTAATCAGGCAATTGAGCTTGGCACGGACGCAATGCGCCAGAAAATCCAGCATCGGCCGGGTCATCGCGCGCAGCGTCACGAGGTCGTCGGCCTTGAGT
>JACCSI010000038.1 GCA_013813075.1 Acidobacteriota bacterium
TCGAATTGATCTGGACGTCTCGAACGGACCCGTCCTTCCGTCGCAGGCGAGCTTCGTAGTTGAGGAGCGTCTCGCCGCGTGCCAGGCGGACGAGGATGTCATCGATGACTGGTTGGTCAACGTGGAACTCCGCGATGTGATGCCCGATATATTCATCGCGCGAGTAGCCGAGCATCTGCAACTCAGTTGCATTGGCCCACAGAATCGTGCCGTCCGGGCCGACCCAGTGAATGCCCTCAGCGGCATCGTCAAGGCACTGTTTCAGCTCCTGATCCACACGGGCGGCGATTTCCTGTTCGAGGGAGGACGGGTGGTCTGGGGGCACGGCGTAATCCGAGCGGTTGGCGCTGACGGATACGCCCAATCTCGTCAGCGTACCCGACCGAAGAAGTCCTGTTCAGATACTGCCGAAAAGGGCGACAGAGATCAAGCCACGAGCGCCACGCCTAGCTTAGCCTCGCGCTCGTGGAGGCGAGTCAAGAAGCTACCTCGGGACTCTGAAGGGCGGCGCGTCGCGAGAGAGTTGCCAGGATCGCACACCTGAAACGGGCGCCGCACCGTGTGCGTGTGCGGTCTTCTGCTAGCATCTAGTGCCTACGACCGTCGATACTGCCCCGGCCCGGGAGCCTGCAATCGGCAGAGCCTCCGGCTGCTGAGGGCCACCAGGAGGTGACCCGTGCGTGGACTCTCGCCGCTCATCGCAATCGTCATGGCCGTTGGTTTCACGGCCTGTTCGTCCAGCCCCGCCCGTCCATTCGGCAAACCTGAGACCGACAGCATCAATCAACTGATCGCCGACTTCATCGGCGCCTATAACGCCAAGGACTCGACGAAAGTCTCGCGTCTGTTTACCGATGCCGGCGCGGTGATGCCGCCGAACGCGTCGACAATGCGTGGAACAGAGAACGTCCGCGAGTACTACACGAAGCGCTTCAATCTAGGAGCATCAGCCCTGGAACTTGATGCCCAAACCATTTCGGGCTCCGGCGCGCTCGCATTCGCGAGCGGCGATTACCGGTTGAACATGGCACCGGCAGGCGGGCCGGCGCGGCGTGACCGCGGCAAGTTTATTTTTATCCTGCGTGAGCTGAATGGAAGATGGCTGTTCGACCACCTGATGTTCAGCAGCGATTTTGGCCCCGACGGGCCCGCCAGCAGTTAGGCGACAAGCGACGGCCTTCGGCGATTGATCGTGCGCGACGGCGAGGCCGTATCTGCATTGCACTGTGGCGCGAGCCGTGGCGTTGTCTCGACCGCCTCACGCGCGCCGATTGGCGTGCGGGAGGCGTGCAATCCAGACCAGCAGCAGTGCTGCGTGCGCCCGCGCGCGGATGGGACCATCGACCCTCAGCACCGGGCCCGGTGGTCTCGCCCACCGCCGGCACTGGTCAACCGGCGCCCGGGGGGACCGGCACGTCCGGCGCAGGGCGCGGCTGTGCAGGCGCCTGGGCGGGATGTCCACACCAGGGTCGTGTCCCTATGTGGAATTCGCCCCCCTCGCTGAACTCGTGAATTCGGGGTGAAAACAATCTTGTAACATTTGCGCGCGATGAGTCAGACCAAAGTGGCCTTCCAGTCAGACTAAATCCGCCCCCTCTCCCGATTCTCAGCACCGAGGATATTCTATATCTGGTACGCGGTTCGCTTGCGCGAAACTGCCATGCGCATACGGAACAACTCCCTCGCGGGAAGGGCCGTACCGGTGCCGGAATAAACAGGAAGACACCCTTGTGAACAGCCTGAAGACGTCACGCTTTCCAGCGGCCCCCCCACACGAAACGACCGCCGAAGGTGTGAGCGAGGATAAAGGCATCGCCGCACTCGATGCTTTTGGTACCGAACTGAGTCCGGCCACGCGACGGAACCTGTCTGCCATCCACCGCGAGCCTCCCGCGGCGCGGCCGCCCCACATTGGTTCGGCTGCAAAGTGGATCGGGATTATGGTCCTGGCCGCGGGCGCCGCCGCGGGTGGCGTGTGGGCCTATGCGAAGCGACCTGCCGCCGTGGTCCCCGCGTCTTTGACGCTGAATACGGTTCCGTCGGGACTCGAAATCGCCGTTGCCGGCAAGCTCGCGGGGGTCACCCCCCTGACGCTGTCGCTGTCCCCCGGCAACCACCGCGTCCGCATCTCTGGTGCCGGGGCCCAGCCGCGCGAAATCGCCGTTACGCTCAAGGCGGGCGAAACGGTGGTGCAACACCTCGAAATGGCGCCGACCGCGACGGTCTTGACCGCCACAACCGGCGCGATGACCGTGCAGACCGAGCCGTCGCGGCGGGCCGTCATGGTTGACGGCATTGACCGTGGATTCTCTCCCCTGACGGTGCCGGCGCTGGCGGCGGGGGATCATCTCGTCGTCGTCCGGGGTGCGAGCGGTGTGATGCGGCGCACCGTGACGGTGAAAGCCGGCGAGACCGTTTCGTTGGTCATCGCCGCGGGTGAGTCGCCCGCCGTGAGCGCGGGTTGGCTGACCGTGGTTTCCCCGGTCGTGCTGCAGCTCAAAGTGGGTGGCCGACTGATCGGCACATCCGATACCGACCGTGTGCTGATCGCAGCTGGTGACCATCAGATCGAGATGTCCAACGACGAACTTGGCTTTCGCACCAAGCAACGCGTCACGGTAGGGCCGGGCAAGACCGCGGAAGCACGCGTGCGATTGCCACAGGGGACGCTAAGTATCAATGCCGTCCCTTGGGCGGAGGTGTGGGTCGGCGGCGAGCGTGTCGGCGAAACACCGATCGCGAACCTGTCGCGGCGCATAGGGGTACATGACGTGATCTTGCGCCATCCCGAGTTCGGTGAACGTACCGCCTCGCTGACCGTGTCCTTGAAGCAGACGGCCCGGCTCGGCGTCGATATGCGAAAGCCTTGAGGTCGAACATGAGGCGCAAGGCGACGATTCTTTTTTATTCGCTGATCTGGGCGACGTTCGCGGTCCCGGCACTCGCCCAGGACGCGGGTTCGGTTCAGACGGTCAAAGAACTTTACGCGGCGGCAGCCTATGAAGAGGCACTCGCTCTCGTCAACCAGTTGCATTCAGACCGGCCCGAACCGGAGATCGAACAGTACCGCGCGTTCTGTCTACTCGCACTTGGGCGAAGCGCCGAAGCGCATTCCGCCATTCAGCGGCTGATGGAGGTCGACCCGCTCTACATGCCGGACCCGGCCGAGACGTCGCCGCGCATGCAGAAAGCGTTCACACAGGCACGGCAGGAGTTGCTGCCGGAAGTGACGAAACGTATCTACACCGACGCGAAGGGCGCCTTTGAGCGCAAGGATCGCGATGGGGCGATCGCGCGGTTCGAGACGCTGCTGCGGATCATCGATACGGCGGCACCTGCGGCCGAATCGTTGAGCGAACTGCGTCTGCTGGCCGCCGGCTTCCTCGACCTCAGTCGCGCCATGCCGGAAGTGCCGGCCCCAGTGACTCTGCGGGAATCGACGCCGCCACTTCAGCCGTTAGCGCCACCAGTTGCCGAG
>JACCSI010000072.1 GCA_013813075.1 Acidobacteriota bacterium
CTTGTGGTCCGTGCCCGCGGGCGTGAGCACAGCCGTCCTGTTTGCCCGTTTCTACGAATTATGGTGCCAGAAGCATCTGGACCCCGCCGATGCGCTCCGCGACGCGCAGCGATGGACGCGCGACGCCACCAACGACGAGAAGCACGCCCGCTTCCCCCGGCTCGTCGCGCCGGGCCCTGACGTCGCCGAGGACGACCTCGACGTGTGGGCACAGGCGAGAGCGCATCGCGCGCCGTATTTTTGGGCGCCGTTTGTGTTCGTGGGTGCTTGAACCGTTGACCCTGCTGACAATGAGCGACCCAGATGACAGATCGTGAGCGCCAATGGATTGAGGTGGCGACTGCCGTGCAGCCTCACCTGGTCGAACTCGTCGGTTCCAAGGACGCGCGAACGATGGGCGCCGCGATTGCCGCGCTTCTCGAGGCGGCCCGCGCCGGAAGCCTGGTTGCCGGACGGCTCAAGGCGCTCTTGCAGTCGGCGCCGGCGACAGCCGAGTGGGTTTCCACCTTCCTGGCCGAGAAACGGGAAGGGCGACGCGCAGAGCGCGCGATCACCCGCAGGTCAGCCGCCGCGCCACCAGAGGATCAGCGCAACGAATACGCCGTCGTCCAGGTGTTCTTCGGAACCGATCGCAGCAAGACCGGTGACGCCGCGCCGGGGCGATATTACGGCGGCAAACGGGGCGCGTTGTCATACGGCGTCGCGGACGTGAGCATCCCGCGCGACCACCGGATGGGTGCCCTGGAAGCACCGGCGTTGTGGAGGCTCGAATTCCGCAACAACCCCGCCAAGCATGTGGTCCTGCTGCACCTTGATCCGCTGGAGAAGGACGCCTTCGTCACACGCGTCGGCGCGGGCGTGGCGGGGTCACCCACTCGCGACGCGCTCATGTTCGTGCATGGCTACAACGTCAGCTTCGAGGATGCGGCGCGACGGACCGCACAAATCAGCTACGACCTGGGTTTCAGCGGCATTCCACTGCTGTACAGCTGGCCGTCCGAAGGGGCCACGCTGCGATACAGCGTCGATGAAAACAACGTCCGCTGGACGGTGCCGCACTTCACCGAGTTCCTGAAGCTCGTGTTGACCCAGATCGGCAGCCGGGTTGTGCACGTCATCGCCCACAGCATGGGCAACCGCTGCCTCACCGAGGCGCTGCGCACGTTCGATCCCGCGTCGCTCGGCGAGGGCAGCGCGGCGCTCGGACAGGTCATCTTCGCCGCTCCAGACATCGACTCGGAGACCTTCGTCGATCTCGCCCGCGAGTTTCGCCGGCAGACCAGCCGCTTCACGCTTTATGCGTCGTCCACGGACCTGGCGCTGCTCGCTTCGAAGGCGGTGAACGGTTATCCGAGAGCGGGCGACGCCGGCCCGGGGCTGGTGATTGCCGACGGCATCGACACCGTCGATGCGACGCTCGTCGACACCAATCTCGTCGGCCATTCCTACATCGGCCAGAACGATTCCATCCTCGCCGACGTGTTCGATCTCCTGAAGGACGGACGTGCGCCAGGCGAGCGGTTTCGTTTGGCGGCGAGGCAGCGCTCGGGCAAGCAGTACTGGTATTTCAAGCAATAGCGCAGGCCCGCCAACCGCCGCAGCCGCCTCCAGTTTCTTATTCTCAGCGCCTCGTTGCGTGCAGTCCGTTCCCCTGTCGTCACAACGTGTACACGCGTTCCTTTTCTTGACACACACGTCACGCTGGGAGACTCTATCCGCTTCTGCGTACCCGGTCCTGTCCGTGATCGGAGCGTGGACGGAGGTCACATGCCGGGACCAGCCTCGCACCTCACCATCATCGAGCTTCAGACCACGCGCGCCGAGAACGATCCTCAGACGTTCGGCGGCCCCGTGCTGGATGCGCTCGCGAACCACAAGAAACATGCAGCGCTCGGCGCCATCGGCCCCGACATGATTTTCTGGGCGGACTGGGGAGAGTACACGCCGATCGTCAATACGATCTTCGATATCTATAAAACGATCGATGAGGTCTACGAGGCGCTCGCCGCCATCTGGCAGCCAATTGGCGATGCGATCGACAAGGTGGTCAACACGCTGACGGGGGGATTGGCAGGAGAGATTGCCGAGACCGTCAACCTGCTGAGGGGCGTCATCGAGTCGGCGTTGATCAAGCTCATTACCGAGCAGATCGATGTCCTTGCCTTTCTCAAACCGGACATGCAGTCATTTGGTTCGCAGTCCAGGATCAAGGACTGGAATTGGCTGGACTATACCCATCACCGCTGGACCGGCGACTTCGGCAAGGCGCTCGTGCGCCGCGCGCATCAGACCAGCGATCCCGCGTTGAGAGCCTACGCACTCGGGTGGTTGTCGCACGTGACGGCGGATGTGGTCGGACACCCGTATGT
>JACCSI010000136.1 GCA_013813075.1 Acidobacteriota bacterium
GAATCAGGATGGACGTCACTTCGAAGGCAAACATGTAGTCGGTGAAGAGGACGCGACCCAGTTCACCGACGTCGGAAATGCCCGTGGCCTGCTGGCCGATGCCGTCGGCAATGCCCGGCATGCGCGACAGCGCCCACACCAGCTGGGCGACGAGGGCCAGCGCAAGCACCGCGCCAATGCGCGTTGGCCAGGGCCGAGGCAGCGGATGCGCGCGGTCCCAGTCTGATGCGCCTTCACGCGGCACGTTGAGGAGCATCACGGTAAACAGGAACAGCACCATGATGGCGCCGGCGTAGATGATGATCTGCACGATGGCCACGAAGGGCGCCTCGAGCAGCACGTACAGCCCCGACAGGCCAAAAAATGAGCCGATCAGCGCCAGCACGCTGTAGATCGGATTGCGCTGCACGATGACGAACAGCGAGCCGAACACCGCGATGGCGGCAAAGGCGTAGAAGAGCAGCTGCTCAGAGCCCAAAGTAAAGCACCCCCGCGGCGACGGCGATCAGGTTGACGGTCGCGACCGGCAGCAGCACCTTCCAGCCGAACGCCATCAGTTGGTCGTATCGGAAGCGCGGCAGCGTCCAGCGAATCCACAGATAGCAGAACAGCAACACCGCCAGCTTGATCAGGAACCAGATCCAGCCGTACTCGGCCGGCAGGAAGGGCCCGTGCCAGCCGCCCAGGAACAGGTTCGTGGCCACGGCCGACACCGTGATCATGTTGATGTACTCGGCCAGGAAGAACATGGCAAAGGCCATGCTGCTGTATTCGGTGTGGTAGCCGGCGACGAGCTCCTGCTCGGCCTCAGGGAAGTCGAACGGCGCGCGGTTGGTCTCGGCCAGGCCGGCGATTGCGTAGACGCCGAACGCGACCAGCCCAAGGGGAAACATCCAGAACACGTTCCAGCGCGGGATGACCTCGAAAAAATACCCCGCCTGCTGATCGACAATCGCCCGGAAGGACATCGAGTTGGCCATCAGGATGACGGTCGCGAGCGAAAGGCCGTAGGACAACTCGTAGCTGATCATCTGCGCGGAGCTGCGGAGCCCTCCTAGCAGTGAGTACTTACTGTTGCTCGCCCAGCCCGCGAGCACGATGCCATAGACACCCATCGACGCCACCGCAAACACCACCAGCACGGCAACGTTGACATCCGCGACCAGCAGCGGCATCGGCTGGTCGAGCAAGCCGAAAAACGTCGAGGCGGCGCCGAATGGCACCGGCGCAAAGGCGATGTACGCCGCCGCCACCGAAATGACTGGCGCGGCGAGAAAGAGCGCAGCGTCCGCGGCTTTGGGCCGCAGGTCCTCTTTGAACACGAGTTTGACGATGTCGGCAATGGGCTGCAGCACACCCTTGGGACCCACCAGCGTCGGACCCAGACGCTGCTGAATAAGCGCAGCCACCTTGCGCTCCGCGTAGACCATCACGGCCGCACCAATCTGCAGCCCCATGAACACGGTGCCCACGATCGAGACGTAAACGATCAGTTCGGGAGTGATGAAATCGAACATCGCTCAGTGCACCCCCACCGGCTGTGTGGCTCTGTAGTCCGCTGCCGCCGGCTGCTCGCCCTTGGCATAGGCCTCGTATTCGGGCCTGAACCATTTGAGCGTGGTCAAGACGGGAGTGGCCGCGGCGTCGCCAAATGCGCAAAGCGTCTTGCCGTTGATGTTGGTGGCGACGCTCTCCAACAGCGCAATGTCTTTCTGAGAGCCGCCGCCGCTCATCAATCGGTGCAACAAACGATAGAGCCAGTCGGTCCCCTCGCGACACGGTGTGCACTTGCCGCACGACTCGTGACGATAGAAGTGCAGCAGATTCTCGGTCAGCCACACCATGTCGGTGGTGTCGTCGAGCACCATGATCGCCGCCGAACCCAGCAGCGACCCGGCCTTGGCCACATCGTCAAAGCTCGCAGGAATGTCGATCTGGTCCGGCATCAGAATCGGGACGGACGACCCGCCAGGGATGACGGCTTTCATCGCGTGGCCGTCTCTCATGCCGCCGGCATAATCCATGATCAGTTCTTTGAGCGACACTTTCATCGGCGCTTCGAACACGCCGGGGCGATTGACGTGGCCGCTGACACAGAACAATTTCGGACCGCCATTTTTCTCGGGGCCAAGCGCCACGAACCACTCCGCGCCGCGCGTGAGCACGAGGGGCACGTTGCAGAGCGTCTCGACGTTGTTGACCGCCGTCGGGCACCCCCACGCACCGGCGACCGCGGGGAACGGCGGCTTGAAGCGCGGCTGCGCGCGCTTGCCCTCGAGCGATTCGAGCAGCGCCGTCTCTTCACC
>JACCSI010000154.1 GCA_013813075.1 Acidobacteriota bacterium
CGTTTTGCCCCGCAGTGGCGCCTTGGCGGGTGACAAGGCCGACCCCTGGGGAACAGCCGGCGCGTCCGTCGTAACGGGGAGTTTCGCGGCGCGTTTAGCCATAAGGCTATTGTAGCTGGACCGCCACGTGCCGCGGCCGTGGTACCGCCCTTTCCCCTGGAGTACCGCTACTTCCCCTTGAGCAGTTCGTCGATCAGGAACACGTCGGTCAGCAGCGCGCGCACGTGGATCGACGCGTTGAGGTTGTCAATTAGCTGCGAGCTGATGCTGAACTGGGCCATCACCACCTGCAGGCCCGCCTGCGCGGCGCGGGCATCCTGAGCCAGCACCTCGAGAAAGTTGGCGTAGGCGCCTTGGCGGTCCGGTTGTTCAGTCGCGAGCAGCTCGCGGTACAGCTCCGCCAATCCCGTTAACGCGCCGTCGAATCGCGCCAGGAACTCGCGCAGCTGTCCGCCGCCAGCAGATTGGGTGTCAGAGAGGGCGCCTTGCGCCGCGTAGCCCAGCATCAGTTCGTAGGCTGCCTCGATGGCGTCGACGCGGCGTTCGAGCTCTGGTCGGAGGTCGCTTCGGGGCTGCGCGTGAGACGACTCCGCGCTCGTCGCCTCATGGCTATGCGGCATTCGGTCCTGTCGGTCGGGACGCCGGGACGGGCGCAGCCTTCCAGCGGTCCGGGTCGTGGTACTCGAGGTACTCGCGGCGCGTCACCCAGCCAAGCAGCATCGACCGCGTGACCCACAGCTTCTCTGGACGGAGCGCAAAGTAGATGTGGGCCATGATCAGGCCGACGAAGCCGACGCCGCCCAGGCCATGCAGGACGTAGGTGACGCCCCACGCCGGATCGCCCATCATGTACGGATTGCGATCGACGATCGGATTGCGCACGCGCACCATCATCAGTAACCCGGTGACAATTACGGCCAGACCGGCAATCATCACGACGAGGTGATAGAGGCGATTGCCGAGGGGGTATTTCCCGGGTTTCGGGCCGCCGGGTTCCTTCCCCAGCTCCCGCATCATTTCCGCCCTGAACTCCGGGATGTCCTTTGGCCCAACCCAAATCGACCAGAAATCAAGGAAGAACGTGGCGTGTACGAGGTGAAACAGGATCGATCCGGTCAACAGGATGCCCGCCATCCAGTGCCATTCCACCCAGGCGAATTGCAGGCCGAGGATGGGCACGAACGCGGTGATGACGAGCGCCAACATGGCGACCGCCATTACCCAGTGAAACATCCGCGCGACAAAGGTGTGGCGAGTGATCTTGGCCGGCAGACCCTGACGCTGCGCCTCCATCTGATCGACTTCCACCGCCGAGCGCTTGTGATGTCGCGAAAACAGCATGTAGCCGCCGTGGGCGACCAGGAACAGCACGCCGCCCACGATCGACGCCCACAGCAGGCTCCACGAGATGTGGGTCAGGACATCCTCACCCCATGGGCTGCGCGCCCAGGTTACGAGGTCCATGCCCCTTCACCGCGGATGGCGCGCTTGACCAGGTTCTGCATCAACGGCACCTTATAGGCGTTGTGACGCAGTGTCACGGCGCCCCTGGTGGCAATGTCCGCCGCCAGCTGCGCGGTGTCTTCATTCCTGGTGCGGCCTCGAATGGCGTCCTCCGCCGCCACCAGGCGAATCGGGCGCGCCGCGACGCCGCCCACGACCAATCGCACATCGTCAATGGTATTGCCGCTGGTCGCCATCGCGGCGGCAATATTGACCAGCGGGAAGTCCCACACCTGGCGGTCGCGCACCTTCTCGAAGTAGTGCGACTTGCCGGCGAACGTGCCAGGAACGCGAATCGACACCAGCAGGTCGCCCTGCTTCAGCACCGTCATCCGCGTGATGTCCAGCCACGGCCCGATGAAGAAGTCACGCGCCGCGACGATGCGCTCGCCGTCCGCATTTCTCACCACCATCTGCGCGTCGAGTGCGATCAGCGCCGGTGCGCTGTCCGACGGGCTCACGGCCACACAGCGATCGGCTTCGAGAATCGCATGCTCGCGATTGACGGCAGTGGGCGTGTCGGCATAGCAGATGTTGCCGCCTGCCCGGTAGCACGGCCAACCGGCTCGGTAGTAGTGACACCGCGTGTCCTGGCCGAGGTTGCCGCCGATCGAACCCTGGTTACGAATCTGCGGCGACCCCACGATGCCGGCGGCTTCGGCCAGCAATCGGAACTTCTCGCGGACGACCGGATGACTGGAGAGTTCGGTCAGCGTGGTGTTCGCGCCAATCTCGACACCGCCCTCGGCCTCTCTGATGCCGCGCAGTTCCCCAACACCGCCAAGATCGATGATCACCGACGGCCGCTTGATGCGATCCTTCAGCCAGTCGAAGCTGTCGAGACCCCCCGCCATGATCCAGGCGTCGTCGTGACGCGAGAGCAGTCCTAACGTATCGGCGATCGAGGTTGGTTGAAACAACTCGAACGCTGGCATCACGTCGCGAATGACAGGCATGGTCGTTTCCCTTCCTAGATATACGCCGTGAGCGGTTCGTAGACGATCCGCCCAGCTTGAAGTGACGTCATGATGTGTTCCGGTTGTACTGGCGTGCGCTTGAGGATGTCGTCGTTGCCGATAGCGTTCGCCAATGCGCACAGGACCACCGATCCGCCGACGCCGATGCCAGGTTCCCCGATGCCCTTGGCGCCGACGACCGGGTTGCCGGGGTCGGGAATGTTGAGCGCCTCCCATGTCATGTCGACTGGCTGGTCGAGAATGCTGGGCGGCTTGTTCTGATACATCCGCTTGCCGATGGCCACTCCGTAGTGCGCGTCGTAGACCATCTTCTGACTACGCGTGTGCGACATGCCCTGGATGCCGCCACCCAGGATCTGGCCGCCGAGGCTGCGCGGGTTGATCACGGTGCCGACATCGGCGACGGCAACGTAATCAACGATTTTGTAGACGCCGGTCTCGACGTCGACTTCCACTTCCGCGAAGCCGGCAACAAAGCCGTAGGTCTGCCCATCACGCGGATAGGTGTCGCGCGCCGCCGCCACGAATCCGAGCCCCGTGAGGATCTTGACGCCGGCTTTGGTCATGGCGTTCAGGTCGGCGGGCACTTCGTGACCATCGAACTTGCCGCCACGCGTGATCGCGCGTTCCGCGGCTTGTGCCCACGTCAGCGAGCCGCCCGGGCCCGAGACCCCTGTGCCCCCCACCCGGTACGCCTCGGGATTACCGCCGAACTCGGCTGACGCCAGTTCCTGCAGCAATTTCTTGCCGGCAGTGCCCGCTGCAAAGTTAGCTCGCGTATGTGCGTGTGTGGTCTGGCTCCCCGCTTGTATCGAGCTCCACGCCACACCGTTGCCGGTGTTGCCCCACACCACCACGACCTCTTCCCAGGGGAAGTCCATCACTTCCGCCACGACGCGCGCGGTGTCGATCACGGAATGCGTCCCGAGGTTGCCGATGCCCTGGTGGACATACAGCTTGCCGTCGGGTTTGATCACGAACAGCCCATCGACGCCGATGGCGCCGGCCGTGAACGTGCTCTGGCTAACCGCGACACCCGTGACTTTGGTGCCCTTGCGTTGACCGTTGCGTTGCTTGCGTTCTTCCCAATTGAACAACTGGGCGCCGCGCTCGAGCGCTTCTTTGAGGTAAGAACTGGTGACCTTTGCCGTGCGCGGGCGGGCCGCCTGCGCCACGGGGTTGAGCCCGAACGGCGACCCGTTGACCGGTGCGTTGATGCTGCGAATGGCGACCTGGTCAACGCCCAGCTGCTTGGCCGCCTTGTTGACGAGCGGCTCGAACAGAATGGCGCTCTGAAGTCCGCCCGGCGCGCGCTGCGACACGCGCGGCGGCGTGTTGGTGGCGACCGACAGACCGCGGAACCGCGCATTCGGCGCTGTGTAGAGGAGCGTCGCGAGGCTGGCGGCCTGCGCGTTGTCACCTTGAGCACGATACGGTCCGCTGTCTTCGATGATGAAGGCATCGACCGCAGTGACGCGGCCGTCTTTCGTGAAGCCCATCTTGGCCCATGCTTGGAAACCCGGACGGGTGCGGCCAATATAGGTTTCTTCTTCGCGGGAGATGCGCATCATCACCGGCCGGCCATTCAGTTTTTTCGACAGCAGTGCCGGGATCGCCATCGTCTGCGCGCCAGGAATCTTGCTGCCGAAACCACCGCCGGTGTATTCGCTGATGAGCACGACGTCGGCTGGTGGAATCCCCACCCATCCCGCGATGGATGCGACCGTGCGCGACACGCTCTGCGTCGAGCCGTGCAGATACAACTTGCCGTTTTGCCAATACGCCATGGCCGAGCGCGTCTCGAGCGGCTGATGCACCGTCGATTGCTGATACGACGTGTGCTCGACCACGAGGTCGGCCTCGGCAAAGCCTTTGTCGACGTCGCCCCACACCGTCGTCACGCCGGCCTCTGCGTCGGTGGGGAAGTTTCCGGCGCGGGCCCGATCGTACTGGTCGGCACTCCACTTGATGGTCTTCACTTCGCCGCCGACGAACACATTGCCCTCGGCGCGGCCGTTGGGTCCGCCTGGACGCAAGCTGTCGAGCGGGTCAATCACAAAGTCGAGCGGGGCAAACGTGACCTTGATGCGCTCGATTGCGGCCGCGGCGAGCTCTTCGCTGTCCGCGGCCACGGCGAGAATCGGCTCGCCTTCGTACATCGCTTCTCGCGCCAGCGCGAACTCGCCGGGGAGTGGCGGCGTTTGCGGCGTCTGCTGCGCTGGAG
>JACCSI010000195.1 GCA_013813075.1 Acidobacteriota bacterium
GCGCTATGCAGACCGGAAGACAGGCGGAAGTGACCCTCCAGAAGGGCGCCGGACTGACGAAACAGGCCTAACACATCAGTTTCTCGCATGTCACGGTCTCTCAGGCTCGGTGTATGGGCGCAAGTGCGACGCGTCTGGGCCTTGACGACGTCGCTGCAAGGCGTGCTGCCGTCAAGACTTCAGTGCTGTCCGAAGGGTTCCTACCTGGCGGCGCCGGTCGACGGCAGAGCGAAGGTTACTATAGCGGCCCGTCCGATCGAACTCAGGGCAAGGCGCCGCCGTCTATTTACCAGTAATCGATACAATCAGCTGAGTCGGTACCTTTCTTGCTGACCAACCGACCTCCGACCTTTCCAGACCGTTGTCGCGCGCCGCTTTTACGTCGCGATGGAGCCAGGTAATGCGTGTTGAGAAGAATTTTGGCGTGCGAGCCGGCGTGACGGCGGCTGGCGCCGCTGTTGCCCTGTTCGTTTTCGGAGCAGGTCCTGTCCGGGCGCAGACAGCGCCGGCCGGGCGGGTGGCGCCCTCCGCTGCTGTCGTCAGCATCCCTCCGCAACCCCAGGAACCCGTTCGGCGCCTCTCGATTAACGAAGCCGTGGCGCTGGCACTTGAGCAGAATATCGACCTTCAGGTCGATCGCATCGATCCGCAGCTGCAGGACCTGTCGGTCGCGGTGGCCAGGAGCGGTTGGACGCCGGCGTTTTTCTCGAATTTGCAAACGCGCAGCCAGTCGAATCCGACGACGGACATCTTTGGCGGGGCCGCAAGCCTGACCAACGACAACCTCACGTCCCAGGCGGGCGTGCAACAGCTGCTGCCCTGGGGCGGTGGTAACTACACCGCGTTCTTCAACTCCGGCCGCTCAGAAACCAGCAATATCTTCAGCACTTTCAACCCGCAATTGAGTTCGTCCCTCGGGTTCAACTATACGCAGCCCCTGCTCCGTAACTTCACGATCGACGCGACCCGTCAGCAGGTGCTGGTTAGCCGCAAAAACCGTGAAATCTCCGACGTGCAATTGAACCAGTCCATTGCCGCGACGACGCGCAACGTCAAGAACGCTTACTGGGATCTGGTATTTGCCATCAACAACCTCGCGGTGCAGCGCCAGTCACTCCAGTTGGCACAGCAGTCGTTCCGCGACAACCGCGCCCGTGTCGAGATCGGCACCATGGCGCCGCTCGACATCGTGCAGGCCGAAGCCGAAGTCGCGCAGCGCGAAGAATCGGTGATTCTCGCCGAGGCCGCGATTCAGGCGCGCGAAGACGCGCTGCGTGCGCTGATTTCGAACCCTGCCGACCAGCCGGAGTTCTGGAACACACGCCTCGAGCCGGCCGATCTGCCCAACTTCGAGCCCATTGCTGTCGATGTCGAAGCTGCCGTGCGCACCGCCCTGGCCAACCGCACCGACCTGGCGACCACGCGCAAACAGCTCGAGGCCAACGATATCTCGATCCGGTATTTCCGCAACCAGTCGCTCCCCGACGTCAACGCCCTGGTCAACTACAGCGCCTTTGGTCTGGCCGGCACCCGTCTCGAACTGACGCCGGGACTGAATCCGACGATCATCAGCCAATCACCACGCGGCTTCGGCGGTGCGCTGGGTGACATTTTCGGGTCGGACTACCCGAGCTGGTCCATGCAACTGCAAGTGAACTACCCCATCGGCGCCTCGAGCGCCGAGGGCAACCTGGCGCGCGCCCGGCTGCAGGACTCGCAGGCACGCAAGCGGCTGCAGGGAACCGAACTGCAGGTCACCACTCAAATTCGCAGCTTCGCCCGTAACGTCACGACGAACGCCAAGCGGGTCGAGGCCACTCGCGCCTCGCGCGCCCTTGCCCAAAAACGTCTCGAGGCGGAGGAGAAGAAGTTCACCGCCGGCATGACCAGTAGCTTCCTCGTCATCCAGGCGCAACGAGACTTGAGCAACGCGAGGAACAACGAGCTGCAGGCCATCATCGATTACCTGAAGTCGGTCGTCGATTTCGAGACGTCGCAGCAGGCGCCGCTCGGCGGCGGGGGCGGCGGGCTGGTGCAAACCGGCCAACAACAACAGTCGCAGCAACAAAACCAGCAGCAAAATCAGCAGCAGCAGCAGCA
Organism: Acidobacteriota bacterium; assembly: GCA_013813075.1. Lineage (GTDB taxonomy): Bacteria > Acidobacteriota > Vicinamibacteria > Vicinamibacterales > UBA2999 > JACCSI01. Next base: position 2,101 of record JACCSI010000195.1, read on the forward strand.
GTAAGTCCACTGCCGGTGTTGACGCGACACGAGGCGCTCGTCCGCAGCGCCTCGTTGCCTGTACGAAGCGCCCAGACGTCAGCCGTGCCGTTCTCCGGTTCGGACGTCAAGGCCTGGCTCCATCTCGCTGTCAGCGCCCACAGAGGCGCCCACCGGCCTCTCCGCCGTAATACACTCCTGTCCAGTGCAGAAGCTGACCGTGACGGTCATCACGCGCGACGAAGAGGCGAACATTGCCGCGGCCCTGGACTCGGTCCGCTGGGCCGACGAGATTATCGTCGTCGACTCCCAAAGCACCGACGCCACGGTGGCAATCGCTCATCGCTTCACCGACAAGGTGACGGTGCGACCATGGCCCGGCTACGCGGCACAGAAGAATTTCGCCGCCGAGCAGGCCAGCCACGACTGGATTCTGTCGCTCGATGCCGACGAACGTGTCTCGCCGGCTCTCGCCACGGAAGTTCGTGCGCTCATGGACGGGACCCCGAGTGCGACCGGATACCGCATTCCGCGGGTCACCAATCACCTCGGCCGCTGGATACGATCCACCGATTGGTATCCCGACCATCAGCTCCGTCTCTACGATCGGCGACGGGCGCGGTGGACGGGTCGCCTGGTGCACGAATCGGTCACTGCCGAGGGTCCGGTCGGCCGACTGCGCGGCGAGCTGCAGCACTACGCATATCGCGATATTGCGCATCATCTGCAGACGATGGATCGCTATACGACGCTGGCGGCACGGCAGATGTACGCGGACGGACGCCGTGCAACGTGGGTTGACGTCCTGGTGACGCCGCGCTTGACGTTTTTTCGTAACTACATTCTGCGCGGAGGTTTCCGCGACGGGATGGCGGGGCTAGTCATCTCCGCCATGAACTCGTATTACGTGGGTTTGAAGTTCGCGAAGCTCTGGGAATTGTGTTCGCCATCCACATCGACACCGCACGCAGCTGGCGCGGCGGACAAAACCAGGTCCTCTTAACCGTCCTGGGACTCCGCCTGCTGGGCCACAAGGCCGTGCTGATCGCGCACGGAGAGGGCGAGCTGTATCGTCGCGCCTCCGAGGGGCCGGATCTCGTTCCGCTCGCACCTCGCAGCGAAGTCGACTTGTCGACGGCCTGGAAGCTGTCACGGATCCTCCGGCAATGGCACCCGCAAATCCTGCACGCGCACGATCCGCATGCGGTGGCGATGGCCGCGCTCGCGCTGTCGTTTGGCGCGCCGGACCCCTGCCCGCGCCTGGTGGTGTCGCGCCGCGTCGACTTTCATCTCCAGCCACATTCATTCTCGCGTTGGAAATACCGCCAGGCTCACCTGTTCATCGCCGCCTCCGACGCGATTCGCACCATCCTCGAACACGACGGCATTCCACCGCAACAAATCGTCGTCGTCCACGACGGCATCGACGTCGCCAAGGTTAGTCGCTTGCCGACTGTCGATATGCACACGGAGTTCTGGCTGCCGCATGGGGCGCCTGTGCTGGTCAACGTCGGCGCGTTAGTCGGACACAAAGGCCAGAAGCATCTCATCGATGCCATGCCCCTCGTGCTGCGTGACGTCCCGGACGCACATCTGGTGATCTTCGGCGAGGGAGAGTTGCGCCCGGCACTGGAAAAACAGATCAAGGATTTGCACCTCGACAAGCATGTGCTCCTCGCCGGCTTTCGCGAGGACGTTCTGCAACTTGTGAAGTCCGCCGACGTGTTCGTGATGAGTTCAGTGACAGAGGGGCTTGGTTCAACTGTCCTGGACGCCATGGCCATGCAGTTGCCGGTCGTCGGCACGCGGGCCGGCGGCATCCCGGAGGCGGTGGTGGATGGCGAAACCGGTCTGCTGGTGGCCCTTGCGCAGCCGCCCGACATGGCCGCCGCCATCGTCCGCCTGCTCAAGGACCCCGCGCTTCGCGAGTGCATGGGCCGTGCGGGACAGGCCAGGGTCAGCGCGCAGTTTGGCGTGGCGCGCATGCTCGAAGGGACGTTGAACGCCTACCGGCGCGCCGCCGCAATGAAGCCGAGCGCCGCGGCATTGAACTCTTCCGCCCAGCCGAGCGGGAGAGCATGATCAGCACCCGCGATGACCCGCAGCGCTGCACCAGGAATCTGCTTCGCCAACACGTCTGACGCCTGACGATTGCCCGGAGTGTCTTGATCGCCGACCACGACCAGGGTCGGCACGCGAATCTCGCCCAGCCGGCCGAGGGCAGGGGGACTGAGCGACACGTAAGGGGCAAACGTCATCCTGAACGCGCCCAGGCTGCGACGCGTGCTTGCTTCCACGGCCTTGATCACGGCGGGACGTCGCTGCGACGCCCCCCACATCGGGTGCTGCAACCAGGCGCGGATGATGGCGTCGTCGCCATCCTTGACCGCGGCGAAGATTCCGGCCGTGCGCTTCCGCTCATCATCGGGCGGCATGAAACCGTTTGGCGACGCTGACGCCAGTATCAGGCTCGCGACTCTGGAGGGATGGAGCAGCGCAAAGTCCACGGCGACGGCACCCCCAAACGAGTGGCCAACCAGATGCGCGCGAGCGATTCCGAGATGCTCGAGCAATCGCAGGAGATCGTCGGGGACGCTGTAAGGCTGATCTGGGCGTGAAGACTCGCCAAAAGGCCGAATGTCATAACGCACGACACGAAACTGTCCGGCAAACGCTGCGAACTGCTGGTCCCAACTGCTGCGGTCCATGAACGCGCCGTGCAGGAACACCACGGCCTCGCCTCTGCCGGCTGTCTCGTAGACCACCTCTCCACCGGGCACAGCGAGACGTTCGCCCGCGGCCAGCGCGCTCGCAATCAGGAGCGCGGTCAGTTTGCCCATTGCAGCCTCATGACGCCCTGCGCGTCACGCACGATCACGCCGCCCGGCACAAAGGCCGGCATCGCCCATGTTTCGGCGTCGGCGACTTCGATGCGCCGGTCCTCGACGAACTTCGACGCGTCCTTGCGCGCGACCACGAGATCGCCGGAGTTGGTGAGAAACATGACATGGGCGGGCCCCATCAGGATGGAGGCGTGATCGCCTTCGCGACCCTCGGTCGCCCAGCGAATGCTGCCGTCTGACGCGTCAAGCGCAACGAACTGCCCCTTGCGCTTGTTCGACATGGCGTACAGCGTTCCGTCCGAAACGACCGGCGCACTCATATACATGGTGACATCGGCGTTCTTCCACGCCTGCGTTGCCTGCCACTTCCCGGCCACGTGAGCGAGCGTGTACGCATGGGTGCCCTGGCGCACGCCGCTGACGACGAGATGCGTTCCGGTCCAGATCGGGGTCACGATGTTCTCGTGCCAGTCGTCGGGAAAGGCGACCGACCAGAGCGAACCGCCGGTCTTGGGGTCGATGCCGACAATCGACTGATTCGTCAGCGTCACGATCTGCCGGACGGTTTGAGCGGTAATCACGATCGGCGATGCGTACCCCGGCCCGGGGCCCTTCCAGGTCCATCGTTCCGTGCCTGTCGCCGGGTCGATCGCGATGACGCGACCCCCGTGCACGTCACTGCCGACCTGCACGATGAGGTTGCCGCCTTCCACCATGGGTGACATGGCCGTACCGCAGAACAACTTCGAGGTATTGACCGACGGCGAATAGTCCTTGCGCCAGGCCAGCGTGCCGTCGCTCATACGCCACGCGGAGAGCACGCCGGTGACGCCAAGGGTGTAGACGTGCTGACCGACGACAAGCGGCGTCGAGTTGGGCCCTTTGGCCATCCGCACGGCGTACTGATTCTTTGCAAACGGCGCCTGGTAGGTCTGCTGCCACAGGACTCTGCCGCTCAGAAAATCCACCGCGGTGATGAGTTCCTCGGGGTCGCGTCGGCCGTGCACGAAGACCCGGCCGTCAGCGACCACCGGGGACGAGTAGCCTTCGCCGACGTCGACGCGCCACAATCGGCTGACAGCCGACGGCCAGGCCTTTGGCAGCGCACCGGCCGTGACCGTGCCGTCACGGTGTGGCCCGCGCCACTGGGCCCAGTCCTGGGCAGATGCGGGCACGGCGAGAAGCAGGAGGCCGGCGACCGCGAGCAAGATGTTCATCGTTACCTCCCGAGACGCTGCGAACGCGGATGGCTACCCGAAATCAGTAAGTCGGCGTGGAGGGTCCAATGCAAGTGAATTAGACACCAATCACTCCGGGCCGGCCACTATCACGGCCGATTAACCTGGTACGGACGTGGGACGGGCGCCATTCACAATTGACGGCCTCGCACCGCCGGGGGACGGCAACATCCGCGC
>JACCSI010000233.1 GCA_013813075.1 Acidobacteriota bacterium
GAATCACCCCGTGGTGCCGCAACCACTCATTACCTTGCGCGCCAAACACGGTATCAAAATGACCGCCCACGCCCGGCCCATGCAATGAGTCGCGGTGACGTCGACTCTCTCCGCCGGACGACGCTTCCGCGCCCCCGCTTTCCGCGGACATATTGTGAACAGTGATTTCGCTTACGGCGAAACGTTCGTGTAGCAAGCGAATTTTCCTCTCATTCAATTCCGCGACGGATCAGGACCTACTCACGCAAACGGTGCGGCAGAGTTTGGGCGTATGGCCTCCATTCTGCATCGCTGTCGCTGAGGACACAGATGAAGACCGAACTGCAAAAACTTTACGCCCTAATGGACGAGATTGAAATTGCAATGATGACCACGCGCCGTCGCGATGGACATTTGGAATCCCGCGCGATGGCCACGCAGAAGCCCGCAGACGGTGCCGACCTGTGGTTCGTGACCTACGACGGCAGCGGCAAGTTGCGGGATCTCGAGGCCGATCCCCACGTCAACCTCGCCTTCTACAAAGACGGATCGCGCGAGTGGATCTCGGTTTCTGGTGTGGCGACCATTTCTCACGACCGGCAGAAGATTCGTGAGCTGTATGCGTCCGATTGGAAGATGTGGTTCAGCGACGAAGGCGATCCACGTCACGGCACGCCTGACGATCCACGCATGGTGCTCATCGGCGTTGATGTGCACGCCGCGGTCTTCCTGGAAGTCAACAAGCCCCGGCCCGTCGTCCTTTACGAGTTGGCCAAAGGGTGGATCACCGGGGATATGCCGGACATCGGAGAAACGCACGTCCTCAACCAGCCACACCGCACCACGACTACTTGACAGGCTCGCGCTATCGGATGAACTTCTTGGGCCGGGCCCGCTTTTCGCGGATACTTCTGCGCAATGCGTTGCCTAGTCGCACTCCTCTTGCTGCTGCCGCACCTGACGGCCGGCCAACAGACTCCGCCGCCGCCCGCCGCGACGCCGCGGTGGGTTGACGTGACCAAGACGGCCCTTGGAACGACGGCGGGGTGGACCAATAAGGTCGAAATCGCCGACATCAACGGCGACGGCCGCCCCGACCTGCTGTTTGCCAACGGCGGCAATTATTCCGAGCCAGGCACGCCGGAGCTGAATGGCGCCTTTGTGAACAACGGGGACATGAAGTTCGAGGACCGCAGCACAGACGTATTCGGCAGCACACCAGATCTGGCGCGAGTCATCAAGGCGCGCGACGTCAATGCCGACGGACTGATGGATATCCTGGTGGGGACGACGTATCAAACCCAGAGTCGGCTGTACTTTGGTACCGGTAAGGGTGCATTTCGTGAAGTGACCGCCACCAATCTGCCCGTGGGTCTAAACAGCGTCGGCGATCTCGAGTTCGGCGACGTGGATGACGACGGCGACCTCGATGTCGTCGTGGCCGACTGGGGACCCGGCCACAACATGACCAACGAGGGTGGCCGCACCCGACTCTGGCTCAACGACGGCACGGGACACTTCACGGACGCCACCGCGTCACGCATGCCGCCGCCGCTGATTCGTTTCTCGTGGGACCTGGAGCTGTCCGACATCGACAACGACTACGACCTGGACGTGCTGGTCTCGTGCAAGCGTTGCGGAAACAGCACAATGTTCCGCAATGACGGCCGCGGCACGTTTGTCGAAGACGCGCGTGCTCTGCCCGTGTATACCAACAACTACGAGTTCGAGCCGATGGACCTCAACGGCGACGGCTTCCTCGACCTCGTCACCATCAACGACGGCGACATCGTCGGCGAGAACGGATCAAGCCGACGCGAGCACGTGTTTCGCAACGACGGCAAAGGCCGCTTCCGCGACGCCACCACTGCATGGTGGCCGGCGGTTCACAACGTCGGTGAAGACGACAACATGGTCGCGTTCCTCGACGCCGATGCAGATGGCGATGCCGATTTCGTCGTCGCGTCGCTGAGCGGGCCCGATCGCCTGTTGATCAACGACGGCACGGGGCAGCTCTCGTCGGTGCTCGACGCCTTCGACGGTGAGCCTACACCCGGTACGCTGGGCATCGCCCTGGCCGATTTGGACGGCGACGGACGAATAGACGTCGTGCAAGCGCAGGGCGAACACCCCAAGGCGACGGACGAACGCGTGTTTGCCGGACGCGGGCTGCCGCGCGACACCGCACCGCCGTCGATCACGTTGGTCGCCGCGACGGACGCGCCGCGCCGCACGATTCGTGCACGCATTCACGATCGCAAGAGCCCCAGTCTGCCGTTTGAATGGTCGCGTGTCGTGGTCGAATGGACGGGCGCCGGGCGCGTGCGCGAAACGCCGCTGCAGTGGTATGGCGAGTACCTGTGGAGGGCGGCATGGCCGGCCGATGTTGCGCCGACAGCCACCTACCGTGTGTGTGCGACCGACGCCGCGGGCAACGCCGCTTGTGCGGCCCCGGCTACGCGATGATGTCGTGCAGCACGTTGCCCGACACATCGGTGAGCCGGAAGTCGCGCCCGCTGTATTGGTAGGTCAGCTTGGTGTGGTCGATGCCCATCAGGTAAAGGATGGTCGCGTGCAAGTCGTGCACGTGCACCGGCTTCTCGATCGCTTTGAACCCGAAATCATCGGTGGCGCCGTAGGTGATGCCGCCTTTGACGCCGCCGCCGGCCAGCCACATGCTGAAGCCGAACGGATTATGATCGCGTCCGCTGGCGATGGCGCCCGCCCCACCGCCGACTTCCACCACCGGTGTGCGGCCGAATTCTGATCCGCAGACGACCAGGGTGTCGTCGAACAGTCCGCGCGATTTCAGGTCCTTCACGACGGCGGCAAATCCCTGGTCGGAATCCTTCGCGTTCTTGCGGTGCTGCTGGATGTCCGCGTGCGCATCCCACGGGTCGCCCTTGGCGTAGTACACCTGCACCATGCGCACGCCACGCTCGACCAGGCGCACCGCCATCAGGCAGCCGCGTGCGGTGCTGCCGGGGCCGTACAGCTCCAGTGTCGCCGCGCTTTCCTTGCGGATGTCGAACACGTCGGGGGCTTCGGTCTGCATGCGATACGCGATTTCCATCGCGCTGATGGCGGCATCGAGCTGCGGATCGGCAGCGCCGGGGCCGCGGTGCATCCGGTCGAGCGACGCCAGCAGATCAAGCTCGCGGCGCTGTTCTTCGAGCGTGAATGCCTTGTTGTGAATAAACGAGACGAGCTTCTTGGGGTCGAAGTCCTTGCCGACGATCTGATCGGGCCTTTCGACACGGCTCGGGATGAAGGTGCCTTGCTGCACCGCCGGCAGGAACGCGCTGTTCCACAGCGGCGGGCCCACCGTCGTCGGGACATCGGGACAGAGCACGACGTATCCCGGCAGGTTGTTGTTTTCTGACCCGAGGCCATACGTCAGCCAGGAACCCAGCGATGGACGGCCCACCTGGCTGTGGCCGGTGTTCATCATCAGCATCGACGGTTCGTGGTTGGGGATATCGGTGTGCATCGAGCGAATCACACAGATGTCGTCCGCGCAGCCGCCGACGTTCGGGAACAGCTCGCTCACTTCGAGGCCGCTCTTGCCGTAGCGCGTGAACGTGAACGGCGACTTCATCAACGTGCCGGTCTTGCGTTCGGTGGCGACCGTGCCTCCAGGCAGCAGCTGCCCGTGATACTTGTCGAGCATCGGCTTGGGATCGAAGCTGTCGACCTGAGACAAGCCGCCATTCATGAACAGAAAGATCACGTGCTTGGCGCGCGCCGGGTGATGAAGGCCCTTCGACATCGATGCGGTGCCGGCCTTGGCACGCTGATCAAGGCCCGCAGCCGACAGCGACTGGCCGACCAGGCTCGCAAATGCGAGCATGCCGAAGCCGTTACCAATGCGGCACAGCGCTTCGCGACGGGTAACGGGCGGTAGTCCGCGGTGTGACATTGTTCAAATTCCGGCGGGGGCCAAGACCCCGCGCCTCTAACTCACAAACAAGAACTCGTTCGAACTCAACAGAATCTTCAGATAACGTCCGAACGTCGTCACCGGCAACATCTTCTCTGCTGGTCCACTCTTCACACCCGGGACGACACCCGCCATCATCCCCTCCATGGGCTTCTCGTCGTCAGCCGCCGGTGCGTCAGCACTCGCACTGTCCACAGCGACATCGGGCTTCTTGTCCTTGTCGGCCTTCGCCGCCTGCGCGCGCCGCTCCTCATACTGTTTCAGGGCTTCAGCCTGGAGAAAGTCACGCCCGGCCTTGGCTTCCGCCGCAGTGGGCGCCCGTCCGAAAATCAGTTTGTAGGCTTTCTCGATGCGAGCC
>JACCSI010000260.1 GCA_013813075.1 Acidobacteriota bacterium
GCTCTCCCCGCTGCTCGCCGAGCGTTATCTGAACGCCGCGCAGAAGATCGCGCGCCTGGCGCTCGGGACACCCGGGCCAGTCGGTGGCGAGCTGTTTCGTGTGTCCGACCAGCTCGATCAGGACGTGCGCCTCGACGGCATGCCGGTCGGGACGCGCGGTGGCACCCTCATACGCTACATGGCTCCCCGCGACGGCGAGTATGTGATCAAGACGCGGCTGGCGCGCGGCCTCGACGAAGACATCCCCCAGTTCCTCGGCGACCAGCACCTCGAGGTCAGCGTTGACGGCGAGCGGCTCAAGGTGTTCACGTTGGCCGGCGTGGGTCCCGATGCGACACTCAACGTTGAGCGGCAGGTCTACCAGGCGCCCAAGACAGCGACGGAGCGGACGCGCGCGGAGGTCAACGATCAGCCGGCGCAGGCGAACGCCCGCGGCGAGAAAGTGCTGGGGCGCCGAAGCCTTGACGACGACTGGGTGGTCAAGGTGCCGCTGACGGCGGGCGTGCACGAGATTCGTGCGACGTTCCTCCGCAAGACATCCGCGGTGCCGGAAGGTTTCCGGCGGCCGTTTCTGAAGCCGTACATCGGTCGCGGCGTCGAAGACGCCAGAGAAACCCGAGAGGGCGCGTCGCTGCGGACCCTCGAAATCATGGGTCCGTACAACGCTGCAACCGCGGCGGATTCGCCCAGTTATCGGCGCGTGTTCACCTGCCGTCCCGCTCAGCCCTCTGAAGAGGCGGCCTGCGCCAAGACGATTCTTTCAACCCTGGCGCGTCGCGCCTATCGCCGGTCGGCGACGGATGCCGACGTGAAGGTGCTGCTCGATTTTTATGAGAAGGGCCGCGTCGACGGCAGTTTCGAGGAGGGGATCGAGCTCGCCCTCCAGCGCCTGCTGGTCAGCCCATCTTTCCTGTTCCGCACGGAATTCGACCCGCCGGCCGCCGCGGCGCCGCCATCGCCCGGCCAAAGCAGCCGCTCCACTGATGCACCGCCCGGGGCTTATCGGATCAGTGACGAGAGTCTCGCGTCGCGTCTGTCGTTTTTCGTGTGGAGCAGCATTCCGGACGATGAGCTGCTCGATCTCGCGACGCGAGGCAAATTGCGCAACCCGGTCGTTCTCGAGCAGCAAGTGCGAAGGATGCTGAAAGATCAGCGTGCGCAGGCGCTGGTGAAGAACTTCGCAGGCCAGTGGCTGTACTTGCGCAAACTGCCGGATATCGTCCCCGACCCGTTCCTCTTCCCGGATCATGGCGACACGCTGCGGCTGGCGTTCGAACGAGAGACCGAGCTGTTTTTCGAGTCGATCGTCCGCGACAATCGGCCGGCGCTGGAGCTGTTGACGGCCGACTACACGTTCGTCAACGAGCGGTTGGCGCAGCACTATGACATTCCCAATGTGCGAGGCGTCCACTTCCGGCGCGTCACCCTGCCGGCGGACAGTCCACGCCGGGGCCTGTTGGGGCATGGCAGCGTTCTGAGCGTCACGGCCTTTCCCAACCGCACGTCCCCGGTCGTGCGCGGAAAGTGGATTCTCGATAATCTCCTCGGCGCGCCGCCGCCCGAGCCGCCGCCGAACGTTCCCGCGCTCCCGGAGAACGGCGACAAGGTCACCAAGGTTCTCACGATGCGGCAACGGGTGGAGGAGCACCGGAAGAATCCGGCCTGCGCGTCGTGCCACAAGCTGATGGATCCACTCGGGTTCGCGCTCGAGAACTTCGACGCGATCGGGAAGTACCGCACCTACGACGAGGACTTCCAGCCGATTGACAGCAGCGGTGTCTACGCTGACGGCACCAGGATCGACGGCGTGGCCGGGCTGCGGCAGGTGCTCGTCAACCACTCCGACAGCTTTTTGACCAACTTGACGAACAAGTTGATGACGTATGCCCTGGGCCGAGGCGTGGAATATTACGACGCGCCGGCTGTCCGCGGCATCCTGCGCGAGGCGGCCCGCCAGGACTACCGCTTTCAAGCTTTCATAGTCGGCATCGTCAAGAGCGCTGCCTTCCAGACGAGGAGAAGCGAGTCATGATCATTACCAAGAAAGCCCTGCCGCGGCGCACCTTCCTGCGCGGCATGGGGGTCTGTCTCGCGTTGCCATTGCTCGACTCGATGATTCCCGCGCTCACCGCGATGGCCCGGACGCCGGCCAATCCGGTCTTCCGGTATGGGTTCTTCTACCTGCCCAACGGGGTGGCGATGAATCACACCGGCGTGGATTTCTGGAAGCCCACGACGATCGGTGCGGACTTCGAGTTCTCTCGGATTCTGAAGCCTCTGGAGCCCTTCAGGGATCAGCTGTCGGTCGTGAGCGGTCTTCACCATCGGTCGGCCGAGAGTCTCGGCGACGGCAACGGCGATCATACCCGCGGCACCGGGACCTGGTTGACGGGCGCGCACATCAAGCGGACCGAGGGATCGGATCTGCGCGCCGGCATCTCGGCGGATCAGGTCATCGCGCAGCAGTTCGGCAAGGAGACGTCGTTGCCGTCGCTCGAACTGGCCATTCTCCCCAACGCGGTGACCGGCGGCTGCGACACCGGCTACAGTTGCGCCTACGGCACCACCGTCTCGTGGTCATCGCCGACGACGCCGCTGCCGACGCAGAGCAGTCCGCGTCTGGTGTTCGAGCAATTATTCGGTGACGGCGGCCCGGCGTCGCAGCAACTCGCGGACCTGCGGCGGAAGAACAGCATCCTCGACTCGGCGTCCGACGAGTTGGCCGGCCTGCAAGCCAAACTCGGCCCATCGGATCGGATCAAGGTCAGTGAATATCTCGACTCGTTGCGCGAAGTCGAACGGCGCATCCAACGGGCCGAGGTGAATAACGCCCAGTCTCCGCTCCCGGACTACGAACGACCCGGTCTGGGTGTGCCGGACCGGTTCGACGATCACGTC
>JACCSI010000343.1 GCA_013813075.1 Acidobacteriota bacterium
ACGCTAGACGAATCGTTTGAGCGCGTCGATCTGTGTTTCGAGCTCTTCGGGGGAGAGCTCACGGAACCGGGCCGGCAGGAATCGCGCGTCCGTGCACTCTTTGACCGCAATCAGGTCCATGTATTCCAGCTTCCGCGTGTGAGGACTGGGCCGCACTTCGCGCAAGACGTCGGCGAGGATCTCCCGGATGGCACGCTTCGGTTCCTCGCTCAATTCGTGGAGTCTTAATGCTCTGACGAGCACGCCCTCCAACTCGTTCCCGCCGAGCAGCAGCCCCTCGGGCATGGGTGGCAGGTCGGCCGCCGTCAGCGGGAACTTCAGTTTGCTGGCGATGGCGAGCAGTAACACCTGGCATTCGGCGTCGGTTTCCGGCGCGAACAGTGGAATGTGGACGTCGAGCCGTCCCTGACGCTTGAGATCCACTTCGAGCAGGTCAGGCCGCGACGTCGCAAACACCCAGATGATCCTGCCGCGGTTGCGCGTGTCCGACATTTCCTTGGCGAGCATCGAGTAGACGCGGCCCGAAAGCCCATTGTCGCTGTCGCCGCCGCCGCGTTTGCCCGCCGCCTGATCGGCCTCATCGACGAACACGACTACCTGCCCAACCGCACGGAGCACGGCGAAGATCTTTTCGAGGTTCGACTCCGTCGCGCCGACCCAGCGGTCGCGAAAGTTCTTGAACACGACACAAGGGATGCCCATTTCGCCCGCCCAGCACTGCACCACGAAGGTCTTGCCGGTGCCGATGCGGCCGGCGATGAGATAGCCCATTGGTAGCGCGCGCAAGGCGCCACGGCGAAGCAGCGCGGTGTCCTGGCGCAGCCAATCCTTGACCGCCTCGTGCCCGGCGACATGGTCCAGCGTGAAAGGCGATTCGATGAACTCCAGCAGGCCCTGACACTCGCGCTCGATCAGATCTTTTTTGATCTTGCCGAGCCACTCAGCGGTAATCGGCCGGCCGTTACGGAGCGCAAGGCTGATCGCGGTGCGTGCGCCGACCCGGCTCAGGCCCGTGAGCCGGGCGCCGAGCGTCGCCATCGGCACTTCACTCTTGGCCTCGAGATCGCGCATCTGGCTCGTCGCCAGCGCTTTGACGTACGACTGCATCTCCGACTCGTTGGGAAGCGGGATATGCAGCGCGGCCGCGTGCGGGTTGTCCACCACGAGGCGGTTGAGATCGTGGAGGCCCTCACTGACCAGGACCGTGACGATGTTCGACTCGGCAATGGCGGGATCGTTTGCCCAGCCAAGCACCTTCACTGTATTGGCGGCAAAGCCTCCGCCGAGTTGCAGCGCGTCGCCGCGCGGCACGACGAACTCGGCAAATTCGATGATGACGGCGATTCGCCTCGGAGCAGCCCGCGGCTCGGCAATACCCAGAGGCCCGGTACCCCCCGCGCCGATGGCTTGCAGGTTGAGCGTCCGCAGCAGATACCGATCAATTAATTCGAGCGCCGAGCCCGGCTCGCGCATCAGCGTGAGTGGATTGCCCTCGCGACCAAGTGCATTCTGCAGAAAGTCGCCCCAGTCCTCGGCGCCGCGCGTCGCCCGCACTCCGCGACTCCGGTCGTAACGCAGCACGACATCGTATTGGGCGAACATCACTTCGTCGAGAAACGCCGGCACTGACAGCAGTCGGCCGCCAGCCGGCACGACGTCGAAGACGTTGCCGTGGACCAAAAATTGCGCGGTGGATCCGGATCGGAACAGGTCCCGCATTTCCTCGGCCCAACCGGGCAGCTCCATCATTCCGTCTCCTTCGCGCGCGCATCAGTGCTTAGCGGCGGCGGCTCGCTCAGTAAATCGTCCATTGCGCCATACACCTGCTGCTGGTCTCTGATCCATTGCCCCGTGCCGCCGAGCGTCGCCGCGATTTCGTCGATGCGGCGCGACAGCACGTCGGGGTCGGTCGAAAGCGCTGCCTGCTCGCGAATCAGCTCCACCTGTTCCTCGATCCGGGTCAGCTCGGCGTCGATGTAGGCCGATTTTCGTTGCGCCTCCTGATGCTGTTCGACCCGCTGGCGCAGGATGTCCACTTGTCCCGCAAGGCTGCGGCGCAGATCGGTCGCCATCGACTCGTCGCTCGCGTCCCGCTCGAGCTTGTGCAGCCGGGTCGTCAACGTGGTCCCCGTTTCTCCGTCGCCGAGCACCGTCTGGATGGTGCGGCGCGCCACCAACAGGCGAAGGAAGGTCCATGACAGGCGACCGAGACTATCGGCCTGCGCCTCGATGCCGTGCGGCACTTCGGCGCCGCCGTGGGTCTGCAGATCGATGATCGACCGGCAGCGCTCGGCCAGTCCGGCGTAGCGGGCGCGATCGCTGGCTGCGAGACGGGTCTGGAGCCGCTCGACGCGGGCGTTCCACTCGTCGCGTGCCGCAGAGACTGGCCGCGATGAGACGACGCGCTGGAACCGGGCGTTGGTCGCCAGCGCGAGCAGGTAGCCGAGCTCCAGGCCCGCGCCGAGCACCCAGAATCCCGGATCCGTCATGCCAAGCAGGCCAAAGGCGGCAAGTCCAATCCAGTTCGGTGCGACGAACATGCCGAAGGGCCGAGCGTTGAAAGCGGCGCCAACGTAGTCCGTCAATCCAGGTTTCGAAGGCATGTGGCGTGGCAGTTGTTCCCGGCACCGAGCGCCAACGTCAGGCGTCAAGACCCCCTGGGCGCCGTACCGTCCGGGCGTGGGTATCTTATGCTGAAGGTCGGCCGCCGAACGCCTGGCCTGAGTCGCTCTTCCGCCTGTCAGACCACTTGGTCATCATCACGGGATGGACGTCCGAGAACGCCAATGAAGATGCAAGTCGCACGCGTACTGCCGTCCGGCACCACGGATATCGAACCCGCGAGGGCGTTGCTGCAGGATCGAATTAAGCTCTGGACATTCTGGGTGTTCATCCTGTCCTCGGGCTTTTATCTCACCAACATCCTGACCTGGCCGTTCGTACGGCGAGCGTCGGGCACCTTCGCCGACGTCCTCCTGCAGGCAGGCAACCTCGATCATCTGGCCGCGTCGCTCGTGTTCGGCGGCGTGTTCGTCCTGACGCGCACCGTGCGCTTCTCGGTGCCCGTCCTACGTGCCATTGACGTGGCGACGATTCTGGTCGGTTGCACCCTGTTCGCACTGATGGGCGCATACATGATGCGGCTGCAACTGGCTGCCGGACTCGACGCCTCCATTGGCGCTTACGCGGGGCTGCTGGCATGTGCCAACACCGTGATGGCGCGGGCGATTGCGGTACCGAGCACGCCGCGGCGCACGTTGATCGTGAGCGTGGCGGCGATGGTGCCGTTGCTTCCTGCGACCGTGGTCGCGAGCAACGGATCCGCGGCCGCGATCGTCAACATTGCCACCTGGTGCGCGGTGTCGATCGCCGTCGCGACCGTCGGCTCGCGCGTGATCTTCGGCCTGCGCACGGAGGCGGCTCGAGTTCAGCGCCTCGGCCAATACACACTCGAAACCAAGATTGGCGCCGGCGGCATGGGCGTCGTCTATCGTGCGAGCCACGGATGCTGCGGCGGCCCACCGCGATCAAGCTGCTGCCTCCCGATCGCGCTGGCGAAGCGAGTCTGGTCCGGTTCGAGCGGGAGGTGCAGATGACGGCACAGCTGAGTCACCCGAATACCGTTGCCATTTACGACTACGGCCGTACCCCCGAGGGGGTCTTCTATTACGCGATGGAATACCTCGACGGCATCAATCTCGAGGACCTTGTACGGACATACGGACCACAGCCCCCTGGTCGCGTTCTCCGGATCCTGGAACAAGTGTGCGGCGCGTTGAGCGAGGCCCATGGCTGTGGCCTCGTGCACCGGGACATCAAGCCGGCGAACATCATTCTCACCGAGCGTGGCGGCGATGTGCCGTTGCTTCCTGCGACCGTGGGCGCGAGCAACGGATCCGCGCCCGCGATCGTCAACATTGCCACCTGGTGCGCGGTGTCGATCGCCGTCGCGACCGTCGGCTCGCGCGTGATCTTCGGCCTGCGC
>JACCSI010000552.1 GCA_013813075.1 Acidobacteriota bacterium
CACACATCCCGCGTCAGGGACAGCTCGGGTTCCGGCTCGCATGGCGGTAGCCTGCGCTGAGCGCCGCGTGTCAAACGATACCTGGAGGGCGCCTGATGAATGCTCGTGAGAGGACGCCGCGATTGTACGCGCTGGCATTGGCGTCGCTCCTCATTGCGGCGTCGTCCACTGTTGCGCAGCCGGTGCGCACCCTGCAGGCCGGCTCCGCCGCGTCCGTGGGTATGGACGAGCAGAAACTGCGCGACGCGGTGAATCTGTATCGCGACGCCCTCCAGCAGAATCGCATTCGCGGTGCGGTGCTCCTGGTTGCGCGAGGCGGCACAATCGTCGTCCACGAAGCGATCGGATGGAAGAACTACGCGTATCGCCTGCCGATGGAAAAGGACACGCTTTTCCAGATGGCATCAACGACCAAGCCTCTCACGGTCACCGCAATTCTGATGCTGGAAGAGGAAGGCAAGCTCTCCACCGGCGATGCCGCGGCCAAGTACTTTGAGTCGTTCCAGAACGAGAAGTCGCAAGCGATCACGATTGCTCACCTTGCGAGCGGCACGTCCGGGTTCCGCATCGGACCCATTCTGTATCCGTTCGACAAGGACGAGCGCGAGCCGACCCTGCGCAAGGGTGTGGACAAGTTCGGAAAGGAGGGCGCGGCCGTCGAGGTCGGCAGCTCGTTCAGCTACAGCAACGCGGCGTTCAACACGCTGGGCGCACTGATCGAACACGTGTCGGGCATGGCGCTGGAGGATTTCTGGCGCACGCGCATTTACGAGCCGCTCGGCATGGTCGACACGTCAAACCATGACGATGTCTCCAAACAGCACCGAATGGCGACGCACTACGGCGCGCAGAGGAGCGCCCAGGGCCATGTGACCTTTTCGCGCAGTTTCACGCCGGGCGATCCACCGGAATACCCCGTCGCACGCGCATCAGGCGGCCTGATCTCGACGGCCCTCGACTACGCAAAGTTCCTGCAGATGTATCTCGACGGAGGTCATTACGCCGGCGGCCGCATCATCTCCACCGATTCAGTCAAAAAGGCGATCACGCCGATCATCAAGGTGGCCACGTGCCCGCCGTCAGCAGCGCCATGCAATACGCTGACGCCGTTCGGAACGAAAGACGGTTCCTACGGGATGGGCTGGTTCGTGTCCGATGACGGAGTCTTCTCGCACCTCGGCGGGAGCGCCAACAACGGGCGTTACGTGTGGGTGGACCCGACGCGCGATCTCATTGGGGTGGCGTTGACATCGGGGGGCATCGACCCCAGACAAGCTTTTCAACAGCTGGTCGAACAGGCGGTTACCGTCAAGTAGCGGCCAGCGCCCCCACCCAACACCTCGCGTCCCCGCTCCTAAAAATCGAGCCGCACACCCAACTGGCCCTGGAACGGCGGCAGCGCGAAACGCGGTTGTCCGAAGAATGTCGAACGCATGTTGCCGTCGTAGCCGCCAAGGTTCGTGGAGTTGGTCAGATTGAACATCTCCCACAGGATCTCCAGCCGCCGCTCCCCGCCCAGCCGGAACGAGCGGCTGGTGCGAAGATCGAGGCTGAAGTACTTGTCGCCGCGCGCCGAGAAAGGCGCGATCATCTGGCCGTTTTCGATCGGACGCTCGTTGATGTCGCGGTCGCCGTTGGCATCCACGCCGGTAGTGATGTTGTAGGGCGGCGCAGACATCGCTGTCATGATCGCGCCGAACTGAATCTCGAACGGCAGCCGGTAGACGCTGCTCACGACCATGCGATGGCGGGTGTCGTTGGCCGCGGGACCCCAGTCGGCGTCGCGGTTGGTCTTGTCCACGGCCGTTTCGAGAAACTGAAACACCTTCATGTAGGTGTACGACGTCCGCAACGAGAAGTTGTTCGAGAGGCGCCGTTCCAGCTTGAGCTGCACCTGATCACTGTGGATGCGGTTGCCGTAGTCGCCGACGGTGATGACCGTGCCCGATGGCAACAGCGGGAACGTGCCATCCGGCCGGCGCGCGTTGGCGTTGTAGGCGCGGCGGAAGTGAAGGCCGAGGACGTGGATGTAGTCCGCCGACACCGAGGTGTTGGCACCAACCTGACGCTGGATACCGATGCTCGATTGTTGGGTCGAGGGCGATTCGGCGTCGGGATTCGGCACCTGCACGGCCGTGCTGCCGGTTGCGCTCAGGGCCGACACTGGTGGCAAGGTTGGAAAGAATGTGTTCGGGATGTTCGTCACGCGCGCGTCATTCGCCAGCTGTCGCGTAAACACATTGGGGTAATTCTGGACGACGTTGCCGGTGTCGTTGGTCCAGATCTGATCGAAGAAGACGCCATAGCCGCCCCGCACGACCATGCGGCCGTTGCCTTGGGGATCCCAGGCAAAGCCGACGCGCGGCCCGACGTTGTTGTTGTCGTTTGGATAGGCCACCCAGTTGCGGCCGCTCAGGTCGCCGTCGACAAACCGCACCCAGAATTGCTCGATCGGGATGTCCGCAGGCACCGGTTCGCCGTCGAGGTCGGCGCGAAGCCTCTGGACGTCGTAGCGAACGCCGGCGGACAAGGTCACGCCGCGACCGATCCGCCAG
>JACCSI010000370.1 GCA_013813075.1 Acidobacteriota bacterium
CCCGAGAAACGCGCCAGCACCGTTCGGCCAGGCTGATCATTCAAACGTCGGTATCGCTCGACATAGACGTCGCCCAGCGCGCCGGTTGGGTTCGAGAAGGGACGGAAGATCGGATGGCGTCCGTCAACGGCGACCAACGTGACGGTCCGCGTGTTCGGGTTGGTGGGCTCTGCCGCGATCGAGACGTCTGTGCCGACGATGTCACCGAGAGTGGCCGCGTCGATATCGGGACCGAGCGTCAACAACACGCGACCCCCACCGCGAAGGTAGTTCGCGACGCGCGCGCGCCCGATGCGATCAAGTGTGCTGGTGCCGAGAAGGACGATCGCGCCAGGGTCGTTGAACTGCTGTGGCGACAGTGCAGAGAATGCGCGGCCGTCCGCCACGCGCACGTCAAAGGCGCCGCCTTCATCCGCCACCGAGAGCGCCCGCTCGATGTAAAAACCCGCGGCGGACGATCCAGGGGGGTCTGCCGTGATCACGAACACGGGCACTGCCGTGGGTGGCTCGAGCACAACGAATCGCGAGTTGTCGGCCTGATATCCGATGTCATCGTCGATCCGAACCTCCGCCCCGCCCCGCGCGCCGAGCGTCGCCACCAGGCGCACGTCCGTCGCCGCCTGGCCCGCCACCTCGATCGTGTGCGCCACCACCTCGCGATCGCCGAGGCGCAGCCGAACCCGCACGCGTGCCGGCTGCGCTCCGTAATTGTGAATGCCGGCGACAATCGCGTCCCGTTCGCGCCGGGCAGCGGTGATGGCCACATTCGAAGCTGGCGCCGCAATCGCGACGACCTCAACGACAACGCTGTCAGGCACGGCGCCCTCGTCACCGGCCTCCCATCCAGCCCGCTGCAGATCGCTGATGACGACGATACGACTGCCCGCACCGCGCACCGCCTCGGCCGCGCGCGCCAGCGCGGTCCGGAATCGCGTGCCACCAGCCGTGATCGACGTCTGATCAATCGCCGCCAGGACGCCGCCGCGGTCCGTGGTCGGAGCGACAACGAGTGTGGCCGCATCCGCGAACGTGACCAGGCCGACCGTGTGCGTCGCGGGCGCGTTGTCGACCGCGCGTCGCGCGGCCCGCCGCGCGGCGTCAAACTGCCCTGGCGCCGACAGGCTCAACGATGTGTCGAGCGCGATAATGGTGACTGGCGCAGGCACCGAGGTCGTGGCACTTGCCAGATACGGCCGTGCGAATGCCAATGCCAGCAAGCCCAACGCCGACATTCGTAGAGCCAGCAGTAACAACTCGCGCAGTCGTCGCCGTCGCTGTCGCTCGACCGGCGCCTGTTCCAGCAGTCGCACAGCCGGAAAATCGATGACCGCTTCGGTCTTGCGCCGGAATAAATGCAGCGCGAGCGGAATGATCGCCGCCACGGCGGCGACCAGGAACAGTGGATAGAGGAAGGTGACCCCGAACATCAGTACGCCCGGCGCCGCGTCAAGAGATACGACGACAACGCGTTCTCGAGCGGCAGCGAGGTGTCCAGCATGACGTAGTCGATGCCGGCCAGCTGGAGCTCGCGCCGGTAGCGGTCCTGCAACTCGGTGATTGCCTTGAGATATTGCTGGCGCACGACCCCAGGCACCGCCACCACCTCGTCTTGCGTTTCAACATCACGAAAGCGCGCGGCCTTTTCGAATGGGAACCGCAGTTCGGCGGGATCGAGCACCTGAAACACGACGACCTCTGTGCCGCGGTAGCGGAAGTGCTTGAGGCCCTTCAGCACTCGCTCCGGATCGTCCAGCAAGTCGGAGATGAGCACCACGAGTCCGCGCTTGCGAATCGCTTCTGCGAGCGCTTTGAGCGGCTTGGCGACGTCGGTGCGGGCACCGATTTCGAGACGGTCGAGTGTGACCAGCAGGGACGTCAGGTGCGCCGCTCGCGCACTCGGCGGCAGCACCTTGACGATGGTGTCGTCAAACGCAATCAGCCCCACCGCGTCGCGTTGCCGGCTCATCAGGTAGGCGAGTGCGGCTGCAAGCAGCCCTCCATACTGGAGCTTGGTCACCGCGTCGGGCGCAGAGGAGTACCCCATCGAGGCGCTGACGTCGAGCAGGATGTGACACTCGAGGTTGGTTTCTTCTTCGAACTTCTTGATGAAGTGACGGTCGCTGCGGGCGTAGACCTTCCAGTCGAGCGTCGCGAGATCGTCGCCCGGCAGGTACTGCCGATACTCGGCGAACTCGACGCTGAAGCCCTTGAAGGGGCTGCGGTGCAGACCGGTGAGAAAGCCCTCGACGATCGTTCGCGCTCTCAGTTCGAGGTTGCCGAGTCGCGCGAGCGTCGCCGGCCCGAGCGGGCTCACAGCCCGCTCGCTGGCGCGGGCACGGCCTCGAGCAGTTGCTCGACGATGCGGTCGGACGTCACGCCTTCGGCCTCGGCATAGAAGTTCGGAATGACCCGGTGACGCAGAATCGGCTTCGCCAGCGCCTGAATGTCCTTGATTGACACATGATGACGGCCGTTGATGAGCGCGCGGGCCTTGCTGCCGAGAATCAACGATTGCGACGCCCGCAGACCTGCGCCCCACTTCACCCACTTTTGAACGAACTCGGCCTTCGCACCGCGTCCCGGGCGTGTGGTGTCAATAAGACGCACCGCATAGCGGGCGACCTCGTCAGCCACCAGCACTTCGCGGACGCTCTGCTGAAAGGCGGCAATGGCCACACCGTCCAGGACGCGTTGCGGCTTCGGGCGCGCCGCGCCTGTGGTCTGCGTCACCACACGGACCTCGTCTTCGGGATCCAGGTAGGTCATGACGACGTTGAACATGAATCGATCCAGTTGCGCCTCGGGCAACGGGTACGTGCCTTCGAGCTCGATCGGGTTTTGCGTCGCCAGCACGAAGAACGGGCGCTCGAGTTCGTAGGTGCGCCCTGCCGCGGTGACGTGATATTCCTGCATCGCCTCGAGCAAGGCCGCCTGGGTCTTGGGGGGCGTGCGGTTGATTTCGTCCGCGAGAATAATCTGCGCGAAGATGGGGCCCTTCAAGAACCGCAACGACCGATGGCCGCCGTCGTCGTCGAGCACCTCCGTGCCGGTGATGTCGGCCGGCATCAGGTCGGGTGTGAACTGAATCCGTTTGAAACTTAGGTCGAGAATCTCGGCCAGCGTTTTGATCAAGAGCGTCTTCGCGAGGCCCGGGACGCCGGTCAACAGGCAGTGACCACCCGTAAACAAGGCAATCAACACCTGGTCGACTACGTCGTCCTGGCCGACGATGACTTTGCGGAGCTCCTGAAGAATGCGTGCGCGCCCTTCCTGAACTTCACTCGCCAAGCTGGTCATTGGTCACTTCGCATGGGGTAATTCGGATCTCTGGACTCGTGGTGAAACTCAATTGAGTCGTTGGCCGTCATGGCGCTATGGCTTCTGATGAGTGGTCGCCATGACCGACTCTCGCGTCGTCAGTGGGTGAGCGTGTAGACGACCTCGTTGATCATCATCTGATACGCCTGCGCCGTCCACTTGACGTAACCGGGATAATCTTCGGCGTTAGACCACTCCAGGCCGTCGCCCATGTCCGTGATCCAGTTGATGAGCACCATCGGCCGGCCGGAGTCGTCGAGGATCGCGCGCAGGTGCGCGACCACTCCGCCCTTCTCCCACGTGCTGCCGGAGAAGAACGATCCGAGCCCGGGGACCTGCGGATACTTCTCGAGGCTGTAGAAGCACGTATAGATTGGGTGGGACGGTTCCAGTTCGACGATGTCGCGATCCGGAAAAATCTTTTGCAACTGCCGGACCGTCAAGTCCCACTCGTAGGGGCCGTGGAAGTCGTCGAGCGTAAGGGTGCCGCCGCGGAGGAGGTGCTCGCGGAGGGTCGCCGCATCCGACTCGCTGAGATTCACATTACTGGGCTCCACGATATAGAGCCACGGATGCTGCCAGATCTTGTCGTCGTCGAGCGTCAGGACGACCGGTTCGGTCACTTCGATCGCGGTGACGGTCTTGAGTCGGCGCGTGAGATTCTGTTCCGCCGCCGGCGCATCGATCGCCCAAGGCTCTTCCCAATAGGCAATCTGCAGATTGGTGCGCGCGTCTGCAGTGTAGGAATTGTATTTGATGCGCGCGAAAGTCCACTGCAGGCCCGCAAAACGCTCGTCGGCGCCGATCGTCATTTGCGCGAGGGCGAACGAGGCGATTGCCGGACCCACGATCAGGAGGGTCGCGGTAATCAGCGCGATGCCGGCCAGGCGCCTCATCGAAGTCCTATCGCGACCCGTCGATCAGCTTCAACAACAGATCCTGTGCGCGCTCGTAGGTCGGCGCAATCTCGAGCGCCGACAGCGCCTCTTTCTTGGCGTCGGCACGGTTCCCCGTCGCGAACAGCCCTTCAGCAAGATCCGCGTGTGCTGCGGCACGATCGATCGGTCCAGCGGCCAAGGCCACGCGGAAGTCGCGAACGGCGTCAGCGGTTCGTCCCGAGGCCAGCGCCATCCGACCCAGCGTGGTATGGGCCGGTGCGTCGAACGGGTCGACGGCCACCACTCGCTGCAACGCCGTACGCAAGCGTTCCTGGTCGGTTGCGGGGTCCAGCAGGGTCACGAGCTGTCGAGCGGCATCGAGCGCGGTGTGGTCGTGCGCCGTCATCGCCAGTAGCGCGTCAGCGGCCCGGGATTTGTTCCCGGCGGCGATGGCGATCTCCACGATCTGCATGTATGGACTTTCGGGGCCGGTGATCATCGGCACCAAGTGAATCGCACGCTCGTAGGCGGCAATGGCGCCCTCCGGATCGACCCCGCGGAGGACGCGGCCGAGCGCGACCTGGACCGGATAGTTGTCCGGGTACTTCGCGGACGCGGCTTTCAGCGTGTCGATTGATTGATCGGGGCCAAACCCTTCCGGCGCGGTCAAGGCGAGGCGCAAGCCACCAAAACGCTGCTCGAGAAAGGCGTCAAACGAGATTTGGAGCGCATCGAAGTCGCTTTGCAACACCCGCGTAATGGCGGCGTCACTGTCGATGCCGTCGGCAAACGACTTGACGAGGGCGCGCAGTGCCGGCTCGCCGTGCTTCTGGATGATGTGCTCGACCAGGAGCGACGCCTCGTAATACGCGAGGGAAATGGTGCGAGGGTCCTGGAATCCGGCATTCAACTCGCGCAGCTTCAGCACCTGCTTGTCGTCAATGGCGCGCGCGAACACGACTTCCATTTCGCGACCCCATTCGGCACGCGCGCGCTTTTCTTCGAACACCGAAATCCCCTCAGTGAGCCAACGCGGGATGCGCTGATTCGAGAGCTGCAGGGTGATGACATGCGCGATCTCATGCCATAACGTCGCGCCCCAGTTGAAGTCGCCCGGAGGGCGCGCCTTGGGCGAGTCGAGCGTCACGACGCGGCCGAAGCACGCGCCGAGCGCGCCAATCATCCCGGGCAGGCCGACGTTACGCACGGCAAAGTCGTCGTGTTTTGGAAACATCTCGATGAGAATCGGCCCCGTCGGCACGAAGTCCCAGCGCTGGCTCAAGGTCTGGACCGCCTCTCTGGCCAGCGCCGGCACATATTCGCGCATGACACCGACCTCGTCCGCGTGAAGCTTGATCGTGAGGTCACCTTCCCGGACGGTGACAAAGCCCTCGAGCGTATCGAGCAGCTCCAGCATGTTGTAGGTGATGGTGTCGTAGGGGTCGATGCGAAACGCCGTTTCGAGCGCCCGGCGGGCATTGCGTTCGTCGCCTGTCCGCATCAGGTGGGCGCCGAGATCCGCCTGTGCGCGGGCATTGTCGCGGTCGATGGCGAGGCCGAGTCGCACCTGCTCAGCGGCCTCGTCAAAGCGGTAGTATCCGGCGGTCACGGCTCCCACTACCCGATGAGCCTCGCCATAAAGAGGGTTGATCTTTAATGCTGCGGCGATCGCGTCCTTGTGTTCCGCGTCCTTGCCGTCAACAAAATTGATCGCGGCAGTCAGCGCCAGCGCCTCGAGGCTGTTCGGGTTGATGGCCAACGCCTTGGCAATGGCCGCCCTCGCGTCGTCCTTCTTGTCCCGTTGAATGGCCAACTCCGCGAGCAGCAAGTGCATGCCGACATCGGAGGGGTTGAGTTCGAGGGCGCGGCGCGCGTACTTTTCGGCAGCGGGAGGATTTTCGTCCACCACCGAACGCGCCATGCCCGAGATCGCCGGCGCGTAGTCGGGTTCCGTCCTGAGCGCGGCCTGAAACGACTTCACCGCGTCCGGACGGTTGTGCTTCTCGAGAAACAACTCACCCCATTCGGCGTTGATACTCGCGTCGTCGGGCGCAAGGGCAATCGCTTCACGGAAAAAGCCGTGCGCTTCTTCGAAGCGGGTTCCGGTCGCCAGCGCCCGCGTGGCCCGCGCGGCACGCGCGTAATCTCCTGCGGCTGTGGAGCGCACCTCGCGCATCAGCAGCAGTTGCAACGTGCGGCGAGCTTCTGCCCGGCGCCCGAGATACAACTGAAGGAGGCCCAGCTCGAGCGCCGCATCACCGGCCGGCGACGCCGCCGCGGCCGGCGTCAAGATGCCCTCAGCACTGGCGTACTCGCCGCGGGCGATCAATGCCTTCGCGCGCAGCGACACGAGCGCCTGATCGCTGGAAGAGGCCTGGGCCAGCCGCTCGACCTCGTCGTAGCGCCCCGCCCGATACGCACGCTCGGCCGCGACACGCGCACTCTGAGCGCTCGTTGACGCAGGCAACTGCGCGGAGGTCGCCGGCCAAGTGGTCGCCAGCACGCCCACGACCGCGCAAGCCCAGCTAATGCGTTGCCACTGTGTGTTCATCGCGGTCGTTGTCAGTATATCGCCCTCAGGTTAGACGCGGAGGCGCACTGGCCGGCTCTGGCGAGCCCTAGAATAGCGGTCGCCACGTGAAAAACAAGCCCGCGCACACCGCCTGCAACATCGCAAACACCGCAATCCACATCGGCCGGTGAGTGGGAGGAATCGCGAGGCCGAGCCAGAGAAACGTTGGAAACAGCACCGCGGTCACGCGACCCATCGACATCAAACCGCCCATCATCAGCGGCGGAAGGATGTTGACGAGGATCATGACCGCATATGGCAAGCCAATGCGGCGATAGACGGGCCACACCGTCGCCAGGACAAAGAGCACGGCGACGAGCTGCATGGCGTCAGTCGTCCGCGTCGCCGCGTAGGCATAGAGGCCGTGGTCGCCAATCCTCAGCGCCTGGTCCGACACCAGCGCATCGAGTCCGCGGTAGACCCTGCCCCACGCAGCGTTCTGTGCCGCCCACTGCAACGGGTTGCCGGTGAGCGTGTAGATGTAGGTGGAATACACCAGCATGCCCACGCCCGGCGCGGCGGCAATGGCCAGGCGGCCCGCGGCGTGCTGCCAATCTGTCAGGCCCAGGGTGCGGGGCCGAAACGGCCATAGCGGCCGAACCGCCATGAAGGCGAGCATCACCGACAACAGGCACCCGTTGGGCCGCGACAGGCCTGCCACCAATCCCCACATGGCTGCCTTCCACCATTCGCGGCGTTCGAAGTGGTAGCAGGTCGCGACCATGGTCAGCAGGAACAACGACTCCGTGTACGCGGCGCTGAAAAACAGCGCGAATGGATACGAGGCGATGAGGGTAATCGTGGCAAACGCGGCGTCGTCAGTGAATCGTTCACGCGCCAGCCGGTAGAGATACACCAGCGCCCCGAAAAACGACAGCCACGAAATCAGGACTCCCGTCCACATCGTCTCGCGCCCGAGCAGCAACGAGCCGTAGCGCATCAACATCGGATACGCGGGGAAAAAGGCGATGTTCTGCTGCTCGTCGATGCGCGATGGCGACCATTGATAGCCGTCGATGGCGACACCCAAGTACCAGCCGGTATCCCAACGTGCGGGGAGATTCAGGATCTCGTTCGTATGGAGGCGCCAGGGAACATTAACGTCTGCGCGGTAGCCGAAAAGCGTAATCGCGAGAAATCCAACGAGAAAAACGGCGGTGCGGGTGCCAATCGTGACCGCGAGAGCGGCGCGCACCGCCGGCGCACGGTAGGCCAAGCTGCAGTTCTGGACCACACGCGCGACAAGCGACGGATGCGGTTGCAGCCAATGCCGGATGCCAAGGACGACGAGGCCGATGACGAGCGGGCGTATCCAGGACGTGACGGACAGGCGGCCCAACGGTGTCCATTCACGAAATCCGCCGGTCAGGTAAACCGTCAGGCCGAGGAGCACACCGACTAGGGCCACCAGATCGAACAGCCGGATGATTGCCGTGACCAGGGCCGCGCGCTGCAACATGAGGCGGAGTTATTGTCTCCCGAGCGCGCGGTCTTCGATAGCAATCCTTCGCCACAGCAAGAACCCGAATCCGGTAGCGGCCAACACTCCCGTCACCGGCGCACAGACAATAAGCGCGACGCCCGCCAGCTCGCCCAACACCGCAATGTAATTGGGATGACGGACGATCGCGTACGGACCGCCCGCAATCAGTTGGGCATCGGGCACGACCAGGACGCGAAACGTCCAGTGCACGCCAAGCGTGCTGATTGCCCATATCTTGAGGGCTTTTGCGACACCGAGTACGGCGAAACCGGCGGCCAGTCGTTCGGCAGTGGCCGGTCCGGTCAGGGCGCCTTCAACCGCCATCGCGATGAAGCACACCGGATACGCCCACCGCATGGTGGCGTAGACGTCGCCGGCCGGCTCCACGGCGCCGCGTCCGCGGAGCACCCGCTCGTTGTGCGACGACAAGACCGCTTCGCCCAGCATGAGGAGCAGGACGGCAGTCAGCGCGAGAGCGGCGATCGCGGCGGCGGCGGCCATGACAGCGTCAGTTCTGAGATTTAGGTGTGAAGCATGACCGGCCGGGCCTCTGGCAATACCTCGACGCCGCAGTCGCCGGCGTAGCGGACAACCGCCGCGAACGCCGAGGGGAACACGCGTGCCGCCATGGCCGCGGCGCCAACCGCGCGGGGCGAGGCGACGAGCGCACGAACGGCACGGTTGAAGCGCCATTTCGCCGCAAACGTGCGCTGCCGCTCCTTCGACAATTGCGCAAGGGCGGCGGTCTGATCGAGCCGCCCGGCGAGTACGTCGAGCGCCGCCGCCGCCGCCAGCACGGCGCCAAGCACGGCAAAGCGCAGTCCGTCGCCCGTCATGGGATCGATAAATCCCGCGGCGTCACCCGCCAGCAGCATGCCCGGCACACCGGGCGCGGAGGCATCCACGGCCATGGGACCGAGCACGTGGACAGGTTCAACCAGGCGCGCACGCGCGAAGCGCGGCGCCAGACTCGGATCTCCTTCAATCGCCCCCGTCAGTCTCGCCGCCGCATCTCTCCACCCGCCATCGCCGGCCTGGTGCGGCACGACCAGACAGGCGTTGGTCAACTCACCCGGCACGGGTGCGACGCCGATGTAGTGCCCGTGACGGACGTGCATTTCGCCGCTGGTGGCGGTGCGCTCGGCGCCCTCGAAGTATCCGCCGATGGCCCAGCGGCGCTGCCGCCGCGGGTGCCTGGACAGCCCGGCGACGCGCGCGAGGCGTGACTCGCGGCCGTCGGCCGCAATGACCAGCCGGGCGCGGTGTTCGCGGCGCATCCCGTCACCGCCCTGTACCATGACGCCGGCGACCGCTCCGGTCGCGGCAAAGACCGGCGCG
>JACCSI010000387.1 GCA_013813075.1 Acidobacteriota bacterium
ACGCTACGTCGCCGGCCGCGAGCCGGCGGATGACGCCGCGCTGTATGGCGCCGAGAACGCGTTCGTGACGTTGATGGCAGGCTTCACCACGGTCCAGAGCGTGGGCTCGGCGTCGGACAAACCCCTGCGCGATGCCATCGCCCGCGGCGTCCTGCCCGGGCCTCGTCTGCTGAGCTCGCTGGGTTCGATTGGCAACGCCAAGCTGACGCCCGATCAGCTGCGCGAAGAAGTCAAAAAGAAACGAGCCGAGGGCGCCGACCTGATCAAGATCTTCGCGTCCGCCAGCATCCGCGATGGCGGCACGCCGACGCTTTCACAGGAGCAGCTTGACGCCGCCTGTGGTGAGGCGAAGGCGCAGGGCCTGCGTTCGATGGTCCACGCGCACAGCGCGGAAGCGATGATGCGCGCCGCACGCGCCGGTTGTACGGTCGTCGAACATGGCGCGCTCGCCACGCCCGAAGCCTTCAGGCTGCTGTCGGAACGCGGCGTCTGGTTCGATCCCAACATCGGCCTGGTCACGCAAAACTATCTCGAAAACAAGTCCCGGTTCCTTGGCGTGGGCAACTACACCGAAGAAGGCTTTGCGGCCATGGAAAAGGCGCTCGGCCTGAAGAGCGCGATGTTCTCTGCGGCGCTGAAGACGCCAGGGCTCAAGATGGTGATGGGCACCGACGCCGTCGCGGGAGCGCACGGCCGCAACGCCAACGAAGTGCTCGAGCGCATCAAGGAAGGGCAGCCATCGATGCAGGCAATCGTTGACATGACATCCGCGGCCGCCGAATCGATGGGCCTCGGTCAGATGACTGGCGCGATTGCCGCTGGTCTCGAAGCAGACCTGGTCGCGGTCGACGGTGATCCGTTGACCGACCCAACCGCGTTAACACGTATCAGGTTCGTGATGAAAGGAGGCAAAGTCTACCGCCGGTAGATCATTCCGCCTTTCATCACCAGCTTGACGCGGCGCAGCGCGCCGATGTCCTGCGTCGGGTCCCCTTCCACCGCGATGACATCCGCCAGCAGGCCTGGTTTGACGGCTCCCACACGGTCATCCACGTGGAAGAGCCGAGCGTTGACCGACGTTGCGGACTTCAGCGCGTCGGCCGGCCGCATCCCGTAATCGACCATCAACTCGAGCTCTCGCACGTTGTCGCCATGCGCGTAGACACCAACGTCGCCGCCAAAACAAATCGTGACGCCGGCGTCGAGCGCGGCCTTGAAACTGACGCGTTTGGCCGTCACACGCGACGGCTCCGGCGCGCTGCCCTTCTTCCAACCCGCGTATTGCGACGTCGCGTCACCAGCGGCCAGCGTGGGGCAGAAGCCGACGGTGCGTTCGACCATCAACTTCCAGATCTCGGCGGTACCACTGTCACCATGCTCGATGGTTGCCACGCCGGCCTGAATGGCGCGGCGCATCCCTTCGACTGTCGATGCGTGCGCCACCACTGGACGGCCGCTGCTTTGCGCGACCTCCACAATGCGGCGCAGTTCGTCGAGCGTGAAGGTCGGCCGCGCCTCGCCGTTCGGACCATAACGGTAGTCCGCGTAGACCTTGATAAAATCCGCACCGCGGCCGATCTGGTCGCGGGCAACGCGCATCACGCCGTCGAGTCCGCTCGCTTCTTCGGCGCCCTGCGGCACGGTCCACTCCGGTGCATAACCCTTTGGCCCGTAGCTGCCGGACACGACCATTGCCGGTCCGGCGACCAGCATCCGCGGTCCCGGAATCACGCCTTCGTCGATGGCGCGCTTCAACCCGACGTCGGCATAACCCGCGCCTTCGCTGCCGAGATCGCGGACCGTCGTGATGCCTGCCATCAGCGTGTCGCGGGCGTGATTGACCGCGCGGGCGACACGGTACGCCAGCGGCTCACGTGCCACCTGATCGTTCCACGACGTTTCGTTGTACGGATGCAGCAGTAAATGCGAGTGACCTTCGATTAATCCCGGCAGCAACGTCAGTCCAGGCAGCGCGACGACGTGAGCGCCTGCCGGCGTGGCGGCTGCCGGGCCCGCCGACTCGATGCGTTCTCCACGCACCACCACGACCCATCCGGTGTGCATCGTCTCGCCGTCGAAGACACGAGCGGGCTGAAGGACCGTGACAGGTGGCGCTTGCTCGCGAACCCCGGAGTTAACTTGGGATGAGGTCGCGCGAGCGACCGGCGTGTCTGGTGAAGCCACCTGAGGAAGAGGGCTCGAGCCGTCGCCCTCGAGGACGGCGGAAATGCGGTTGGGGGTCATCAGCGGCAAACCGGCGACCAACAGAACGAGGGACGGTAAAAGCGGCGAACGCATGGTGGGATATATTGCCATGTCGTCGCCTCAAACTTCTGTGTGCCGACGGGGGGGCTCGTGAACGCATGAAACAGACTGCGGATGTGGTGATTGTCGGCGGCGGCTGCATGGGCGCGAGCGTGGCCCATTACCTGGCGGCGCGTGACGTCACTGATGTCATCCTCATCGAACGCGAACCTCAGCTCGGCACGCAGTCAACCGGCCGCAATGCCGGCGGGTTTCGTCATCAGTTCTCCGATCCTGCGAACATCGCGCTGTCCAAGGAATCGATTGCGGTGTTTGCTGATTTCGAACCGGCGGTCGGGCAGGCGATTGATTTCTGGCCGGACGGGTACCTGTTCCTGTTGTCGTCCGAGGCGAGCGTGCACGCCTTCCAACGAAACGTCGCATTACAGCGCGAGCACGGAGTCGCTGTCGACTGGTTGTCGCCGGCGGATGCGGCGGCGCTGTGCTCCGGACTCGACACCACCGGAGTGCTCGGCGCGACCTACTGCGGCGACGACGGCATTACCGACCCAAACGGCGTCACTCAGGGGTTTGCACGCGCCGCGCAAGCACTCGGCGTCGAGATTCGCCGTGGCGAAGAGGTGATTGGGATGACCGTCACCGCCGGCCGCGTCTCCGCGGTCCAGACCAGCCAGGGCAGCATTGCGACGTACAACGTCATCAACGCGGCCGGTCCGTGGGCCCGTGAGGTCGGCCGCATGGCAGGCATTGAGGTGCCGGTCGTGCCCGAACGCCGACACATCTTTATTGCGCAGCCGCCGGGTGGCGGCAGTTGGGACGACGCGCCGCACCGCGCGCGGATGCCGGAGTCGCGGCTCATGGTCATCGATTTCGAGTCCACGTTCTATTTCCATCGCGAAGGCGGCGGGCTGTTGTTTGGCATGGCCGACCCCGACGAGGAGGCGGGGTTCGACACGACGGTGCGGTGGGATTTTCTGCCGAAAGTGATCGACGTCGCCATCAAACGGTTGCCGGCGCTCGCCGACGCCGCCGTGTCCCACGCGTGGGCCGGTTTGTATGAGATGACGCCGGACCACAACCCGATCATCGGTGCCGCGCCAGGCGTCGACGGGTTCTACACCATCGCCGGATTCAGCGGGCACGGCTTCCAGCATTCGCCCGCCGCCGGACGCATACTTGCGGACCTTGTCACCGGTCGCGATCCCGGCCTCGACATTTCGTCCTTCGCCCACGACCGGTTCAAGGCGGCAGCCACCGACGGCGAACACAACATCGTCTGAAGTCACTCGTGAACCCGTTCGCGAACGTCGCCAGCCTAGAAGATGCGGTTTGCTTTGAGCGCGGCCGTGGGATTGAAGGTAACCAGAATCTCGAAGCGATGTTGGTTTGGAATCACGTAGCCTGTGTTGAACGCCTCGCCCTGATACCACCCCACCGCCAGCTCTCGGCTGATGGCGTAGCTGCCCTGTGTGAAGAAGCGAGTACCGC
>JACCSI010000396.1 GCA_013813075.1 Acidobacteriota bacterium
CCGCGCGCCGTTTGCGCTGCAGACTATTGCCCGCGGGCAGTCGATTGGCGCGTATGAAGGCGTGTTGCGCGACATCCTGCATGCGCTCAAGTATCACGGCAGGCGGTCGGTGGCGCCGCGGCTCTCACACTTGATGGCGAGACACGGCCGCGACGTGCTCACAGATGCGGAGGTGGTGGTCCCGGTACCGCTGCACCCTTGGCGCGAGCGCGGCCGGGGGTTCAATCAGTCAGACGATCTCGCTCGTGGACTCGGTCTCCCGGTCGTGCGGGCGCTCCGTCGTACGAGGGTCACGCGGCCGCAGGTGGAGTTGCCGAAAGAGGAACGACGCGCGAACGTGCGCGACGCGTTTGCCATTCAGACTGGTTGGTATCTGCGCGCGCTGGTGGGCGCGACGGACCCGCCGGTCGAGCAAAAGGTTGTCGTGCTGGTGGACGACGTGGCGACGACGGGCGCAACGCTCGATGCCTGTGCGCGCGTCTTGAAGGCAGCGGGCGCGGCGGAGGTGCGGGCGCTTACAGCAGCCCGAGTCGTGACCGCACCGCGCTGAACACCGCGTCGGTCACGCAGTCCTTGTCCTGGGTACCGTCAAGGCGCTGCCAGTGCGGCTGCGCCACCTGGCGGAGGTAGCTCTCGCGCACACGCGCCAGCAGCTGCATGTCGCGCTCATAGCGATCGCGATCGCGATCCTTTCGCTGCAGCGACAACTCGGGGGGAATGTCGAGGAGGATGGTCAGCGTTGGCTGGGGTAAGCGCGCTTGAATCGCTGACAGCCACTGCACTTCGACTCCCTGCGCGTCCCCGTAGGCAATGCTCGACGCGACGTAGCGGTCGCAAATGACGACGGCGCCCCTCGACAGCCAGTCCTCGATTGCGCGCCGGAACTCGTAGCGGTTGGCGACGTAGAGCAGCTGCATGACATCCGCGGCGTAATCGCGATCGCCGTGCAGCGCGAGCCCGATTTCGGCGCCGATGGCAGTGCGATAATCGGGGAACGACAGAAAGCGCGCCTCGCGCCCAGTGCGAAGTATGGCTTCGAGCAGTCGCTCCGCCTGTGTTTGCTTGCCGCTTTGGTCGAGGCCCTCGAACGAGATGAGGTGGCCCGAGCCGACGGCCGTCGTCACTCTTCAAGCCTCAACATGTCGTCCAGCGTCTGTCGCCGCCGGATGACACGCCAGTTCCCGGCGTCCACCAGGACTTCAGATGGGAGTGGCCGACGCAGATACGTAGAGCCCATGACGGCGCCGTACGCGCCGACGTCGCGCACGACGATCACATCGCCCACTTCAACCGGCGGCAACGGCCGACTGCGTGCGAACGTGTCAGTGCTTTCACAGATCGGGCCGACAATGTCGGCGATAATCGGCTCTCCGTGTCGCGGCCGCACTGGCTCGATGCGGTGGAACGCGCCGTAGAGTGCCGGCCGCATCAGCTCCGTCATACCCGCGTCGAGCACGACAAACAAACGCTGCCCGGCAAAGTGTTTGACATCAACGACCTTGGTCAAGAGTGCGCCGGCTGGGCCCAGCAGCACACGGCCCGGCTCGAGCAGCGCCGTCAGACCGCTCGGCCGCACGATGTCAACCAGCTTGCGGCCATACTCGGCGGGGTCGATCGCCGGTTCGCCATCGTACGAAATGCCGAGGCCGCCGCCAAAGTCGACGTGGCGCAGGGGCACGCCCGCGCCGCGCAGGGCGATCGCGAGATCGACCGCAGCGGTGGCCGCGCGTAACAGCGGATCAAGCGTCGTGATCTGCGACCCGATATGGCTGTGCACGCCCACCGCTTCAAGCCCGGGGCGCCGGAGCATCTCCTGGAAGATCTGCGGCGCCGCGTCGATCGGCACACCGAACTTGTTGGACTTGAGGCCGGTCGAAATATGCGGGTGGCTCTTCGCGTCGATATCAGGGTTGACTCGCAATGCAACGCGCGCGACAGTGCCCTGCTCCTGTGCGATGCGATCGAGACGATCGAGCTCGCCGGGCGATTCCACGTTGATCGCCTTCAACCCGAGCGCGATTGCCCGGGCCAGTTCGTCGGCGCTCTTGCCGACTCCCGTGAACATGATCTGGCTGGCGTGGAAGCCGCAGCGCAAGGCCACGTCGACCT
>JACCSI010000409.1 GCA_013813075.1 Acidobacteriota bacterium
CGCCGCACTCGCCGCACCTGCCGCACCTGCTGCACCTGCTGCACCTGGTCCAGCCGCTGCACCTGCGCCGGGAGGCGCCGCACCCGCACCCGCACCAGCCATCGTCTCCGTCGCGCGTGGCGCCGGCGTTCCGAAGATGCGCGATAGCCCGGCTTCGA
Organism: Acidobacteriota bacterium; assembly: GCA_013813075.1. GTDB lineage: Bacteria > Acidobacteriota > Vicinamibacteria > Vicinamibacterales > UBA2999 > JACCSI01. The sequence continues at coordinate 159 of JACCSI010000409.1, forward strand.
GCGTCCGTTCCATCACAATCTGGTTCTGGTAAGCGACAATCACCCGCGTCAGTTCGGGAATGCGGCCGTTCTGTGCGCGCAAATAGAGTGGCCGGACGTAGATGAGCGATTCCTCGACTGGAATCACCATGAGTGTGCCCTGAATCACCTGGGAGCCCTGCTGGCTCCACAGCGTAATCTGTGGAGAAATGACCTGGTCCTGATTGATGCGGGCCACCACCTGGCTCGGACCAAACACCAGCTTCTGTTTCGGGAACTGAAAGACGATCAGTTGGCCATAGCGATCGCCGTCGCTGCGCGCGACCATCCACGACGCGAGGTTGTCCCGCCGTCGCGGAGTGAAGGGCAGCATCTGGATGAACTCCGCCGACCCCTCTCCCGGCAGCCGCATGATCGTGTAGTAGGGCTCCATGCGCGCCGTCTCGCCACTGCCGCCGTCGATGGCCGGGACATCCCACTGGTCTTCCTTGTTGTAGAAGACCGCGGGGTTGGTCATGTGATACGTCGAGTACATCGCCGCTTGGACGTTGAAGATGCCCTCCGGGTAGCGCACGTGCTGACGCAGGCCCGCCGGCATTTCGTCAATCGGCCGCAGCAGGGTCGGGAAGATCTTTGCCACCGTCTGGATGATCGGATCGTCGGGTTCCGCCAGATACAGCGTGACCCGCCCCTGGTACGCGTCGATGACGACCTTGACCGAGTTGCGGATGTAGTTGATGCCGCCAACGGTGGACGAGGAGTACGGGTAGCGGTTCGACGTGGTGTAAGCGTCCTGGATCCAGAACATCCGGCCGTCATGCACGACGACGTACGGGTCTTCGTCAAAGGCGAGAAATGGCGCGATCTTCGAGACGCGCGCCCGAATCTGCCGATCGAACATCAGCCGGCTTTCGTCGCTGATGTCGTCGCTCAGCAGAATCTGGTAAGCGCGGAAGTGGGCGGCAAACAGCAGCTTGCGTAACGTTGACGACAGCGCCACCCCCCCTTCGCCGTCGTAATCCGTAAAGACGTTGTCGTCGCCCTTGGGGTAGTGGAACTCACGGGCCCGCGTGCGCGCGATGACATATTCGTTCGACAGTTCGCCGAAGTAGATGCTCGGCTGGGTCACCTGCATGTTGATGGTCGATACCGGTGGCAAGTCGCGGATGAACAGCACTGGCAAGCCTTCGGTCGTGACCTGGTTGACGGGCCCGAGCGTCAGGCCGTGTCCATGCGTGAAGACGAGTCGCTCGTTGATCCAGTTGCGATTGGGGAGCGCCGCGGGGTTCAGCTCGCGCGCCGACAACATCACCTGCCGCGTCTGACCATTGATGTTGTAGCGGTCGTTGTCGACCGACATGAAGTCGTAGTAAGTCCGGATCTCCTGAATCTGGCCAAACGTCTCGAGCAGCGGCTGATGGTCCCAGAGCCGTACGTTGTCGAGCGTTTCGCGATTGCGCTCGATGTCGGCACGCGTCAACTCGGCGTCCCCGGTCAGCTCACGCTCCTCGATGCGATCGAGCGCGAATCCTTGGCGTGTTGCGGCGATGTTGTATTCGATGTACTGCGTTTCGCGCGCCTGCTCGTTCGGCGCGACCATGAACCGCTGCACGAACGAGGCGTACAGTCCGCCGCCGATCAGGACGAGCGCATACAAGGCGGCGGCCGCGGTCAGCGCCCACGGCAGGCGTCCCGCGGCGTGCGCCAGCGACAGCGCTGCGCCGACCAGCGCGGCGACCGTCAGCGCCATTGCCGCCGGAATGCGCGCGTGGACGTCCGCGTAGCTGGCACCCTGGATGATGCCGGATGTCGTCACCAGCTGCCGCGGCTGGTCGAGCCACGCGCCGAGCGCCAGGATGAGGAAGAGCGCCGCCGCCAGCGCCGCACCGTGCCGCCGGACACCTGGCGCCATGCGCAGGCCGAACGGCGTCAGCGCGAGCTCGCCAGCAAAGACATACAGCGCGGCCGCACCCACCGCGGCCAGCACGACGAGCGCCAGCGCGAGACCGCGGATCAGGTCGAGAAGTGGGAGCGTGAACACATAAAACGCGACGTTGCGCCCCAGCACGGGATCGGCGGTGGCGAACGCGGACTGATGCCACCACGACAACACCGTCAGCCACTGCGAGGCGGCAAACATCGCCACGAGCGCGGCGGCGATCGCGGCCGCCAGCATCGCGAGCGGGCGCAACTGCGCGCGCGTCGGCAGCACAATGGTGAAGCCTTCCCGTGTGGTGAACGACGCGGGCGCCCCGCCTGCGGCATTCAGCGCATAGCGTAGGTGGGCGGCCAGCCAGACAAACGCCACAACGAACACCCCGACGCCAATCAGCCCGCGGGCCGATAACGACCTGATGTAGACCGGCTGGTATCCGACTTCCTCAAACCACAGCCAATCGACAAAAAAACCGGTCGTAGAGGGGAGGACGAAGAAGACGAACGCCAGTGAGGCGAGAACGAACGTACGCAGGGTCACGTGCCTATCTTAAGTCGTCCACTTGCGCTTCGCGACGTTCCTTTGGTTGCGACGGTCCAGCCGTTTGACGGGCTTGTTGATGGCCCTGAACACCCGTTCGAGCTGCCGGCTCTCGACTTCCGCGGCCGACGGCAAGGGGGTGCGGTCCTCGTAGAGGGCGCGCGCCTCGGTTCTCGCGATGTGGATGTCGGCGAGTCCACGCACCACGATCAGTTGCTTGCGGCCGGCGGGCCGCGAAATGACCAGTTCGTCACCCACGCGCAGCTCCCGATGCGGCTTGGCGACGACGCCATTGACGCTGACGCGCCCGACCTTGCACTCGCGCTGCGCTTCGGATCGGGTCTTGAACAGGCACGCAATGTCGAGCCAGATATCGAGTCGAACCGGGTCGCTCATGCCGTCTGGACGTATTCTTTCACACGCATGGTCAATCGTCGGCCTTACTCCTCCAAAGTCCTGGACGGCCCCGCACGCGCACCCGGTCGCGCCATGCTGCACGCGGTTGGCTTCACGCGGCAAGACTTCGCCAAGCCGCAGGTCGGGATCTGCTCTACATGGAGCCAGGTGACGCCGTGCAACATGCACATCGACGATCTCGCGCGTCACGCCGCCGCCGGTGCCAGTGCCGCGGGCGGCAAAGCGCTCATCTTCAACACCATTACCGTCTCCGACGGCATTTCGATGGGGACCGAGGGGATGAAGTACTCGCTCGTGTCCCGCGAAGTCATCGCTGACTCGATCGAGACGGTGGTCGGGGGCGAGGGGTTCGACGGGTTTGTCGCCATTGGCGGCTGCGACAAGAACATGCCGGGGTGCGTCATTGGGATGGCGCGGCTCAATCGGCCGTCGGTGTTTGTCTATGGTGGGACCATCATGCCGGGGCGCTGGCGCGGCCGTCCCGTGGACATCGTCTCGGTGTTCGAAGCCGTGGGACAGCACGCGGCTGGGCAACTGAACGATGCGGACCTCGCTGATCTCGAGCAGCACGCCTGTCCGGGTGCGGGCTCGTGCGGCGGCATGTATACCGCGAACACGATGGCGTCCGCGATTGAGGCGCTCGGTTTGAGTCTGCCGAACAGTTCGGCGCAGGCCGCGACCTCGGCCGAGAAGCGCGACGACTGCACGCGAGCCGGCGCGGCCGTGATCAACCTGCTCGAACTCGGGCTGCGTCCGCGCGACATCCTGACGCGCAAGTCATTCGAAAACGCGATCACCACCGTCATCGCGCTGGGTGGCTCGACCAACGCCGTGCTGCACCTCATCGCCATTGCCC
>JACCSI010000561.1 GCA_013813075.1 Acidobacteriota bacterium
GCCGTCCCCGGCCCCTGAACGATCGCCCGCGCCGGCGCCCAGCGGGCAAGCGCCGGGAATGGCCGATGCCTTCGCGGCGATGCTGGCCGAGGAACAAGGTGAATTCGTACCAGCGCAGGGGCAATACGCCGCCACTCCGATCGAACTGAGCGACGAGGTGATCGATCGCATTGCCGCGCGCGTCGCGGATCGACTGACGCGCGGACTGCTCGGTCAGAACCTGACCCGGACCGTCTCTGAGGTGTCCGAGCGGCTCATTCGCGAAGAAATTGAACGGATCCGCTTCGGCGGTCAGCCCAAGAACTCGTAGCGCACACCCACAGCCGAGCGTTGCCGTGTATGGGTACGTGTCCGCGGACCACCCGCGGAACTCCACCGGCAGGCGGTCCTGCTAAGATCGCAAGGTTATGACCGTTCCCGAGAAGCCGGCCCTCGAAGGGTTGGAGGAAAAGTGGGCGACGCGGTGGGAGACCGACGGCACCTTCCGCTTCGATCGCACCCGGCCTCGTGACGAGGTGTATGCCATCGACACACCGCCGCCGACCGTCAGCGGGTCGCTTCACGTCGGCCACGTCTTTTCGTACACGCACACGGACGTCATCGCACGCTTTCAACGTATGCGCGGCAAGGCGGTGTTTTACCCGATGGGATGGGACGACAACGGCCTGCCCACGGAGCGGCGCGTGCAGAACTATTTCGGCGTCCGCTGTGACCCGTCGCTGCCATACGATTCCAGTTTCGAGCCGCCGGAGCAGCCCGCCAAGCCACCAATTTCCGTCTCACGCCCGAACTTCATCGAGCTGTGCATCCGCCTGACCGTCGAAGACGAAAAAGTCTTTGAACATCTGTGGCGATATCTCGGGCTGTCGATTGACTGGTCGATGACCTACGCCACGATCGCCAAGCCCTCACAGCGTGTGTCCCAGGCGATGTTTGTGAGTCTGCTGAAGCGCCACCTCGCCTATCAGATCGAAGCTCCGACGTTGTGGGATGTGGATTTCAAGACGGCAGTGGCGCAGGCGGAACTGGAAGATCGCGAACAGCCGGGCGCGTATCACCGCGTCAGCTTCCGTAAATCCGACGGAGGCCCCGTCGACATCGAGACCACGCGCCCCGAATTACTGCCGGCGTGTGTGGCGCTGGTCGCACACCCAGACGACCAACGATACCAGCCGCTATTTGGCACTGACGTCACGACGCCGCTATTTGGGGCGCGCGTGCCGGTCCTGGCCCACGCGCTGGCCGATCCCGAAAAGGGCAGTGGCCTTGCGATGATCTGCACGTTCGGCGACGTGACCGACGTCGTCTGGTGGCGCGAACTGAAACTACCGGTGCGCGCCGTGATTCAGCCCAATGGCACGCTGGGCGCCGTGACGTGGGGTGAAGCGGGATGGGAATGCGAGGACCCGGCGCGCGCGCAAGCCGCCTATGACCAGCTCGCAGGGCTGTCGGCGAAGAAGGCGCAGCCCGTGGTCACCGCGTTACTGAAGCAAAGCGGCGATCTCGTCGGCGAGCCGCGACCGATCGTCCACAACGTCAAGTTCTACGAAAAGGGCGACCGCCCACTCGAGATCGTGACCAGCCGCCAGTGGTTCATCAAGACCATCGAGTTCCGTGAACAATTGCTGGAGCGGGGCCGCGAACTGCAATGGCATCCCGCGTACATGCGTGCGCGCTACGAGAGCTGGGTCAACGGCCTCAACGGCGATTGGTGCATCAGCCGTCAACGGTTCTTCGGCGTGCCATTCCCGGTGTGGTATCCAATGAAGGCCGACGGTGGCGTTGACCATGCGAACCCGATATACCCTGACGAATCCCGGCTTCCGGTTGACCCGTCGACCGATGTGCCGGAGGGTTACACGGCGGAGCGGCGCGGCGTGCCCGGGGGGTTCGTGGGTGACCCCGACGTGATGGACACGTGGGCGACGTCGTCGGTGTCGCCACAGATCGTGACGGGCTGGCAGTCCGACCAGGATCTCTTCGCGCGCACGTTCCCGATGGATTTGCGGCCGCAGGCACACGACATTATCCGCACCTGGCTGTTTTCCACAGTGTTGCGGAGTCATCTCGAACACGATGCGCTGCCCTGGAAGCACGCGGCGGTCTCGGGTTGGGTGCTCGACCCCGACCGCAAAAAGATGTCGAAGTCCAAGGGCAATGTCGTGACGCCTCTGGGTTTACTGCAGGAATACGGTGCCGATGGCGCGCGTTACTGGGCCGCGCGGGGTGGCCCCGGCGTCGACACCGCCTTCGATATCGGCCAGATGAAGGTCGGGCGTCGTCTGGCGATGAAGCTGCTCAACGCCTCGAAATTTGCGTTGATGAACGGGATCGCCACCGGCGACATTACACACGCGCTCGATCGCGGCATGCTCACCGGTCTTGCGACACTCGTGGACGACGCCACCGAAGCGATGGAAGAGTATGAGTACACGCGCGTACTGGATCGTACGGAAGCGTTCTTCTGGAGCTTCTGCGACAATTACCTCGAACTGGTGAAGTCGCGGCGGTATGGCGACCATGGCCAATCGGCCGCGGCGTCAGCCAATCGTGCGATGCAGGCGGCGCTATCCGTGCTGCTCAGGCTGTTCGCGCCCTACCTGCCGTTTGTGACCGAAGAGGTGTGGTCCTGGTGGCACCAGGGGTCGGTCCATCGCGCACCCTGGCCTTCGGCTCAAGACCTCGCCGAGATTTCGCCATTCGACCCTGACGGTGCGGCCGGCCTGGCCTCGGCGTATGACGTGCTCGGCGAAGTACGTCGCGCAAAATCCGAGGCCAGGCGTCCGCTCAAGGCGGTGATTACCCGCGCGATCGTCCGCGACACCCCAGAGCGACTGGCGCCATTGCAGGCCGCACGCGCCGACTTGTCGGCGGCGGCGACGATTCAGACGCTGGAATTCGAGCCCGCAGACGCATTTTCAGTCGCCATTGAATTTGGCGAGGAGCCGGGCGCCCCGGCGGCAACTGTGTAATGGCCCTCGCGCCGTTGCCGGTCGAGGCCTACCGCGACCTCGTCGCTCGTGCGCTGGCCGAGGACATCGGCGGCGCCGACATCACCTCCGAGTTGACGATCAGCCCTGATCAGTTCGCGCGCGGCATCCTGCTCGCCAAGAGCCGCGTCATCGTCGCGGGGCTGGCTGTCGCCGTCGAAACGTTCCGGCAATGCGACCCATCGGTCGCCTTCATGACGCAGCACCCCGATGGTTCTCGGTGCGAGCCCGGCACCGTTGTAATGGAGGTGACGGGGCGTGCCCGCGCGCTGCTGACCGCCGAGCGCACCGCACTCAATTTCGTTCAGCGCCTGAGCGGCATTGCCACCCAGACGGCGCGTTACGTTGACGCGGCAGGGTCCAGGATCACGGTGCTCGACACGCGCAAGACGACGCCCACATTTCGCGCCCTGGAGAAGTACGCCGTCCGCTGCGGCGGTGGCACCAATCATCGTCAGCGGCTGGACGACGGTATTTTGATCAAGGACAACCACAAGCGGCTTGCCGGAGGCATTGCGGCGGTGCTGCAACGTGTAGCGGGCGCAAGTATGCCTGTCGAAATCGAGGTCGAGACGCTCAACGAACTGGATCAAGCGCTGGCCGCCGGTGCGCGGCGTGTGCTTGTCGACAACTTCTCGATCGCGGATCAGCGCGAGGCGGTCAGGCGCTGCCAGGGACGCGCTGTGGTGGAGATCTCTGGAGGCGTGACGCTCGAGCTTCTTCCGGACATTGCGGCGAGTGGCGCCGACTTCGTGTCGGTCGGTGCGCTGACGCACTCAGTGCAGGCGGCCGACTTCAGTTTCGAATTAGAACCTTTGCGGTGAGTCTGGAGTCTTCACCGCTCCCACCGGACGTGGCCGCGGCCGTCAGCGCCGCGGCGGTGCGATCGCGAGTCATGCGCCTGGATGTGCGATGGTTCACGTCGGTGTCGTCAACCATGGATGTGGCCGGCGAAGCCGCTGCAGCCGGGGCCTCCGAAGGCCTGGTCATTGTTGCCGAGGAGCAGACGGCCGGCCGCGGGCGTCGCGGCCGTACCTGGAGCTCGCCGCCGCGCGCCGGCCTGTACTTGTCTGTTGTTCTACGGCCGCCGCTCGAAGCGCTCTCGGGCCCCCTGTTATCCCTGCTGACGCT
>JACCSI010000459.1 GCA_013813075.1 Acidobacteriota bacterium
GTGGTGATGGCGCGCAATGCGGTGCGTGCGACCGCATTTTTTCGCCTGCCGCCCGAGCGCGTTGTGGAACTCGGGGTGCAGGTCGAAATGTGAATGCCGCGCGGCGTTGCACGCGAGGCTTGTCAGCGCCGAGCATCGCGTGTCGCGCTGGTTGGCGTCAGGGCATTAACGTCGCCGGTGCCACCTCGACAGGTCCATCCGCGAGCTGCCCCTCCCAGCGGGCGATGATCGCGGTCGCGAGGCAGTTGCCGATCACGTTGGTCATCGTCCGGGCCATGTCCATCAACTCGTCGACGCCAAGAATCAGCGTCACACCCTCAAGTGGCAATCCGTACGACGCGAGAGTTCCCGCCAGGATGACGAGGGACGCGCGCGGCACACCAGCCACGCCTTTGCTCGTCAGCATCAGGGTGAGCAACATCGTGAACTGCTGCCAGCCCGTCAGCTCAACGCCTGCCGCTTGAGCAACGAATACGGCAGCCAGGGACAGATACAGGGTGGTCCCATCGAGGTTGAAGCTGTAGCCGAGGGGCATGACGAACGAGACGATCTGGCGCGGCACCCCGAATCGTTCCATGGCTTCCATCGCCCTCGGCAACGCCGCTTCGCTCGAGGTGGTCGAGAAGGCAATGATGGCGGGCTCGCGGATGGTACGGATGAAGCGGGGGATATCGATCCGGAACAGCAGCGCCGTTGGGAGCAAGACCAACAGCATGAACGCGATCAGCGCGGCATACAGTGTAGCGACCAGCCATGCCAGGTTATAGAGCACTCCGAAGCCGCTGTGCCCGACGGTGTAGGCAATGGCCGCGCCGACACCAATGGGCGCATAGCGCATCACGATGTCGGTGAACTTGAACATCGTCTCGGCGACACTCTCGCACCACGCGATCACCGGCCGCCCACGTTCGCCGATCATCCCGAGCGCAATGGCGAACAGGATGCTGAAGACGACGATCTGCAGCACATCACCGCGCGCCATCGCGTCGATCACCGACTCGGGGACCACGTGCAGCAGGATCTGATCCCACGTCTGTGGTCGTGCCGTGACATCGGCGGCGGCACCGGACGGCGGCAGGACGACGCCATCGCCCGGCCGGGTCAGGTTCACGGCGACCAGGCCGATGACGAGCGCAAACGTTGTCACGATCTCGAAGTAAATGATCGCCCGCATGCCCATGCGTCCGACGGTCTTCACGTGTCCAGCGCCGGCAATGCCGGCGACAAGCGTGGCGAAGATCAACGGCGCGATGATCATTTTGATCATGCGGAGAAACAACTGACTGAATGGCCGCATATAGGCCGACCATTCGGGATTCATGTTGTTGATCACCGCACCGATGAGAATGCCGACCCCCAGACCGATGAAAATCTGGTACGTCAGGCTGATGCGGCGCTTTGGTGCGGCTGTGGCCGATCCCGTCAATAAATCTTCTCCTCAGGTGTGAAACGGAGGGTATCTTGTCACACTTCAGCGGCGACCGAATGCACTCACCGCGCCACCAACCACGACGACTGCCACCGCACCGATCACGTTGTGCCACAGGAAGGCGATGTCCGTGTACGCCGCTGCGCAGGCGACGGTCGCCATACCCGCCAGCAGTCCAATGAAGGCCCCGTTTCCGGTGGCCCAGGGAACCCCGACCGCGAGAATGAATACGCCCAGCACGGAGCCGTAAAAAAAAGAGCCAAAGCGATTCACGACTTCAATCAACGAGCCGAGTTCGGCCGCCCAGACCGCAACGACACAGGCGAACAGGCCCCACAGGCCGGTCACGCCTTTCGACACCGCGAGGTAGTGGGCGTCGGAGGCTACGGGGCGCGCCCATCGGCGGTAAAAATCAATCACGGTAGCCGTCGAGAGCGAATTGAGTTCGCCCGCGATGGTGTCTGTCGCCGCAAGCAGGATTGCCAGAATCAGGAGCCCGACGAGGCCCACTGGTAACTGACTGAGGATGAACGTCGGAATGATGTAATTGACGTCGTTGAACGCGGTATCACCGGTGGTCTGGCGGACGAGTTCCCGCGCCCGATTGCGAATCTCGCTGACGGACGCATCGTGCGCGGCAAGCTGCTGTTCGGACGCTTCGATCGAGGTCGCGTCAGCGGCGCGCGTTGCGGTTGCGACGGCCGTGGCGGTTTCTCGCCGCGCGGCGAGTGCCGCCACGTGCTCCTGCTGCAGCGCAGCGTATGCGGACGGCGCGTCCTGCCGCAAACGCTGATCGGCCTTGCTGCTGAAAATCAGTGGCGGGGCGTTGAACACATAAAACGTGAACACGACGACGCCGAGCAGGAGCACGAGCATCTGCAGAGGAATCTTCCAGTACGCACTCATCAGGAGCGAATACCTCGCTTCGTCCACGGACTTGGCGGTGAGATAGCGCTGCACCTGGCTCTGATCGGTGCCGAAGTACGAGCAAAACAGGAACAACGCCGCAATCGTGCCTGACCAGAAGGTGTATTGGTTGGTCAGGTCGAAGCTGAAATCGAACACCCGCAGGCGACCCGTGGCGGCGGCCACGGCCAGACCGTCCGTCATGCTCACGTCCGCGGGGTAGCCGAGTACGGCTGTGGCGATGACCGCGAAGAGCCCAACCACGATGAGCACCATGATCTTGACGTCGGTCCACGTCACCGCTTGCACGCCGCCAAACATGGTGTAGGCCACCGCGGGAAGCGTGATCAACAACGACGTCGCCGTGACGCTGAGATCGAGAATCAGAGACAGGACCACCGCGGGTGCCGCGACTACCGCGCCGCAGGACATGCCCCGCGATATGAGGAACAAGAGAC
>JACCSI010000474.1 GCA_013813075.1 Acidobacteriota bacterium
GTTCGAACCGGCGACGCAGGTGGTGTTTGGCCAGGGCCCGGTCACCGCGCGCCTCATGCTCGTCGGTGAGCAGCCGGGCGACGCAGAAGACCGGTCGGGCTACCCGTTTGTCGGACCTGCCGGCGCGGTGCTCGATCGCGCACTGGGTGCCGCCGGCATCGAACGGTCCAGCGTTTACATGACCAACGCGGTCAAGCACTTCTCGTTCCGGCGCGAAGGCAAGCGCCGCATTCACGAACGACCGAAGGCGACAGAGATGCGAGCGTGTCGACCATGGCTCGAGGCGGAGATCGAGCGGGTGAAACCGACAGTGATTGTTTGCCTTGGCAGCACCGCCGCGCAGTCGTTGCTCGGGCCTCAAATCAGAATTCAACGCGACCGTGGCCGCGTGTGGCCGTCTAGGTGGGCGCCGCATTTGCTGACTTCATATCACCCCTCGGCCGTGCTCCGGGCGGATGACCCCGCTCACAGTGATGAGATCTACGAGTGGCTGGTGGAGGATCTCAAACGGGCGCTGGCGCTCGGCGAGAAGTAGGAGTAGCCTGTCGGGCGCGATGTCGCTCGTGCTCGATCCCGTCGAACGCCCATCCGATCAGGCAAATCTTGCGCGAGACTCAGGCGTAAGCTTCGCCGATCCGAACTCGCGAGCCGGCGCCGGCGACCAGGGGGAGAGGCCGTAATATGTCAACGCCTCATGCGCAACCTGCTCAGTCTCTTGCCAACAACCGTGAGTGGGCGCGACGGATCAGCGAACGCGACCCGGCATTTTTTCAGTCGCTCGTCGCCCAGCAGTCACCAAAATATCTATGGATCGGGTGTTCCGATAGCCGTGTGCCGGCCAACGAAATCGTCGGGTTGATGCTACGGGCATCGCTTGGCCTGATCGACAATTGGCTGCGTCACGTTCAAAACGTGCGCGAACGGCACGAGCACCTGATCAGCCGGGCCTCTGGCGACGACGACCGCATCGACCGGCTCTGCGAACTGAATGTTATCGACCAGGTACGGCACGTCTGCAATACCACCATCGTGCAGGACGCCTGGCGCCGCCAGCAGCCTCTGGCCATCCACGGATGGATTTACGACGTTCACGACGGCCTTCTGCGTGACCTGGCGTGTTTGTCAAGCGGCAGCGACGAAGTGGCGGATGCGTACTCGCGTGCAGTTGAACTCACCGCCGCCATCGGCCCCGCCCGTTCCGACTGACCCAGATCGGTCCGCATGCGGTACCCCGGATGGCTCGCAAACCTCTACGTGCAGGTGCTGGTCGCTATCGCCGTAGGCATGGCTCTCGGCTTTGTCGCACCGGACGCCGGCGTTGCCATGAAACCGCTCGGCGACGGCTTCATCAAGCTGGTCAAGATGATGATTGCGCCCATCGTCTTTACGACCGTGGTCGGCGGTATCGCCCAGATGCGCGCGATGGGGGACGTAGGCCGCATTGGCCTGCGGGCGCTGCTGTATTTCGAGGTCGTGTCCACCCTGGCGCTGGCGATCGGCCTGATCGTCGTCTCAGTGCTCCGACCCGGCGACGGCATCAGCTTCGACCCGGCCACCGTCGACCAGAACGCGATTGCGGCCTATACGACCGCGGCGCCGCACGGCAGCACCGCCGACTTCGTGCTCAACATCATTCCCGACACCATCGTCGGAGCCTTCGCCAAAGGCGACGTTCTTCAGGTGCTGGTGTTCGCCGTGCTGTTTGGGCTGGTGCTGCTGCGCCTGGGAGAGTCGGTTCGGCCGCTGGTCAACATCATCGACCTCGTCAACCGGGCGCTCTTCGCGATGGTGACGATGATCATGCGGCTGGCGCCGATCGGCGCATTCGGCGCCATGGCCTTCACGGTCGGGCAATACGGACTCGGCTCACTCGTGGCGCTCGGCAAGCTGATGCTGGGCGTGTATGTCACGTGCCTGCTCTTTGTCGTCATCGTTCTTGGCGCGATCACGGCGGCTTGCGGATTCAGTATTTTCAAGTTCCTCTATTACATCCGCGAAGAGATCCTGATCGTGCTGGGCACGTCCTCGTCCGAATCAGTATTGCCGCGGCTGATGCGGAAGATGGAACACCTCGGTTGTTCCACGCCGGTGGTCGGACTGGTTGTGCCAACCGGCTATTCGTTCAATCTTGACGGCACGGCCATCTATATGACGATGGGCGCGATGTTTGTGGCACAGGCGTCAGGCGTCGAGCTTTCGTTGCGCGAACAGGTGGGACTGCTTGGCGTGCTGTTGGTGACATCGAAAGGCGCGGCAGCGGTCACCGGCAGTGGCTTTGTCACCCTGGCAGCGACCCTGGCGGTGTTTCCGGCGATTCCGATCGCCGGGTTGACGCTACTGCTCGGTGTCGATCGATTCATGGCCGAAGCGCGGTCGATCACCAACCTGATTGGCAACGCCGTCGCGACGCTGGTGGTGGCGCGCTGGGAAGGCGCCATCGACATGGACCGCGCGCGTCGCGTCCTGAATGGTGCCGACCTGGCCGTGCCCGCATCGCGGAACGTCGGG